>CAZZNR010000009.1:0-13091 GCA_964655835.1 uncultured Muribaculaceae bacterium
GCAATTAAAAGTAGAAGATTATTAAAAAAAGAAGTTATTAAAACTTCTTTTTATTTAAATAGTCGCATTTCTTTAGCAATTAAATCATTTCTTTGTAAGTTTTTAAAACTAAATTCATTTATAATATAATCAAATTCGCCGATATATTCATAAATGGCGGGATTAAATTCCAATTTAAATTGATTAGATGAATAATATTCTGCACCAGTGCTAAAATCCGAAGATAAACCATTTAAGTCTAAATAATCATAATCTTTAGCATATATTTCGAATAATTTATTATATAAATAATATTGCGGATATAAACTTTCAAAAACTGAATTAAAACCACTATCGATTAAAGTAATTCTATTTTGATATTTAACAACTAAAGCTCCAGCAATGTATTCATTTACTCCCTTTTTAAGTCCTTCTGTTGCTTCAACAATATTATTTTTTAATTGTAATAACAATTTATCAGATTCCATCTTTAAATTTAAATTTCTTTCCGTTGTTTCTATTTGGATTATTTCATTACATCTATTATTATTTTCTAGTTCAACATCATAAGCATCTTTAGCTTGGATTAAAAAATTCTTATAATTAACTTTAACTAATATTAATTCGGCCATATTGTACTTTGTAAAGATATTTAGTAAATTCCGATAATAATTAATGGGTTTATGAGTAGACGTTTTTATAAAATCATAAAATAATTTAACTTCTTTGCTAGTAACAATGTCATATTCCAAACCTTTTTGTTGAGAAAAAGTAATTTTATCAATTGTTTCACTATTTAATTTATTTTGACTATATTTTTTTAAATTTATATAAGCGCTTAATCTAGGTTCAATTAATTCTAAAGGTTGAACTTCTCTTCTTCTTTTATAATTAAGTGATTTTAAATCATCAATAATTTTAACATTTTTATTATATTCACTATTAAAAGAATTTTTATACTTTAGTTCTGCTATTATTATTTCGGGATTAATTTTAATAAAAGTTATACCTTTTGATTTAAGCTTTTTAGTTAAAGCTTTAGTAAAGTCAGCAACTAAACTATTATTATAATAATCAACTAAAAAACCTTTAGGAGCATAAGCATATCTTTGCATTCCACCAATTCTTTTATATAAAATTAAAGAAGCGGCAACAATATAACCATTATCTTCATACCCTATATAATCATAACTAAAGCCTTGTTCACTCATAAACATAGCATATGCAGAGCTTTGACAATAATTTCTTAAAGGGTGATTAGATGCAAAGCCATCAAAAACTTCAAACGATAATTCGATTATTTTCATATCTTTACTCCTCTAAATTAGTATAGCACAAAATGTAAACTTTATATAATATTCTTGCTTATAATTGACAGGTAATTTATAATTTTAATTAAGAATAGGTGAGTAAAATGATAATTAAAAATGTTTTAGCCCGAGAAATTTTAGATTCACGAGGAAATCCAACAATTGAAACCGATTTATTACTTGAAAACGGCTTAATAGTATCTTCCAGTGTCCCAAGTGGAGCATCAACTGGTGAAAATGAAGCTTTAGAATTAAGAGATAATGATAAAAACAGATATCATGGTAAAGGAGTCTTAAAAGCGGTTAACAACGTTAATACCATAATTAAAAATGCTTTGGTTGGAAAAGAAGTTAATCAGGAAGTAATTGATAACTTATTAATTGAATTAGATGGAACTAATACTAAAAGTAAATTAGGGGCAAATGCTATTTTATCAGTTTCTCTTTGCGTTATGAAAGCCTTAGCTAAAATGAATAATCAAGAACTGTACCAATATTTAGGTAATGATTATACTTTGCCTTATCCTATGATGAATGTTATAAATGGTGGGGTGCACGCTAGTAGTGGTTTAGAAATCCAAGAATTTATGATAGTGCCTACTCAAGATTCTTTTAAAGAAAGATTAAGATGTGGTTCAGAGGTATTTCATACTTTAAAAGATCATTTAAAAAAAGATGGTTATTCAACTGCCGTAGGCGATGAAGGCGGATTTGCTCCTCAGTTAAATAGTATTGAAAATGCTTTAGATTATATAATAGTCGCAATAAAGGAAAGCAATTATTTACCAGGAAAAGATGTTTTTTTAGCTTTAGATTGTGCTGCTTCAGAATTTTATGATGGAGATAAATACACAATTAATCATAAAAAAATTACTAAAACCGAATTAATTGATTATTATTTAATGTTAGTCGATAAATATCCTATCATTAGTATTGAAGATGCCTTTGCTGAAAATGATATAGCTTCAATAAAAACTTTAACTTCTAAAATCGGGGATAAAATCATGCTAGTTGGAGATGACTATTTCGTTACTAATATCAATTATTTAGAAAAAGGGATTAAAGAAAAATATAACAATGCCATATTATTAAAAGCTAATCAAATTGGGACAGTCACGGAGATGTTAAAAACCATTGATCATGCTAAAAAAAATAATATAAAAACAATTATATCGCATCGAAGCGGTGAAACCGAAGATACTTTTATTGCTGATATGGCAGTAGGTTTAAATTTAGGCTACATTAAAACTGGTTCAATTTGCCGAGGTGAAAGAATAGGCAAGTATAATCAATTATTGAGAATTGAAGAAAAAATCCGAAAATAATATTTTCTTCATCTAGGAATAGATTTTATAAAGGAGATAAATATGAAAGTGAAAGAAATAATTACTATTTGTAACGGTCGTTTATTTTCGGGTGATCTAAATATAAAAAGTGATAATTTTTCTAAAGATACCCGTACTCTTAAACGGGGGGATATTTATATTGGTATTAAAGGGGAAAACTTTGATGGTAATGCTTTTTATATGGAAGCTTTTAATAAAGGGGCTAGTGCTTGTATTTTAGAAGAATCTTTTGTTAAGAATATTGATGAAATAGATAAAACTATAATAATAGTAAAAAATTCTATCGAAGCTTTAAAAAAATTAGCTATCGCAAAATTAAAAGAAAAACCAATTCCGGTAATTGCAGTAACTGGTAGTTTAGGTAAAACTAGTACTATTAATATGATATATTCTATTATTTCCCAAAAATATAAAACTTTAATACCAGAAGGAAATTATAATAATAATATTGGCTTACCCTTAACTATTTTAAAACTAAAAGATGAAAAAATTATACTATTGGAAATGGGTATGAATCATTTAGGCGAGATTGAATATTTATCTAATATTGCCAAACCTAATATAGCAGTAATAACTGATATACTTCCTATTCATATTGAACATTTAGGTAGTATGGAAAATATTTTAAAAGCTAAATTAGAAATTATATCGGGAATGAAAAAAAATGGAACCTTAATAATTAATAATGATAATAGTTTTTTAAACAATTTAAAAATTAAAGATCTAAATATTATAACTTGCGGAATAAAAAATGATTCTAATTATAGAGCATTTGATATTATAAAAAATGAATATAAAGTTAATATATTAAATAAAAATGTCTGTTTCAATAACCAAATTGGAACTAAACCATATATCTTAAATGCATTACTTGCAATAGCAACAGCAAGACAATTAAAAATCGATATTAAAGATATTCAAAAAGGATTAAGCCAATATAAATTGACTAACGGGAGATTAGAAAAAATAATTTCTCATAAAGGAGTTCATATTATTAATGATTCATATAATGCTAGCGCTGAATCAATGATAAATGCAATTGAATATCTTATAAATCAAAAAGGTAACAAAAAAGTAGCTGTATTAGGTGATATTAATGAAGCAGGATCTTATGCTAAAGAAATTCATAGTAAAGTTGGAACCTTTTTAGCCCGAAACAAAATCGATTATTTAATTACAATTGGTAATAATTCAAAACATATCAATATTGAAGCTCAAAAAGGAATGAATAAAGATAGTATCATTCATTTTGAAAATAAAATTGAGGCACTTAATCATTTAAAAACAATTCTTAATAAAGAAGATGTCGTTTTAGTTAAAGCCTCTAATGGCCATAAATTTATTGAAATAGTAGAATATTTAAAAGATAATTGTTAAATAAAATTGCTTTTATGTTGATTTTATGATAAATTATTAAAGAAATTGGGTGAGATTAAATGGAAACAGCTTTATTAATTGTATCAGTTTTATTAATTGCAATAGTATTACTTCAAAGTAATAAAGCATCTGATGCTGGGCAAATTATAAGTGGAGGAAATACCGAACTATTTCAAATTCAGAAAGAAAGAGGATCGGAGTTATTTATTAGTAGGTTAACCGCAATTTTAGGAGCGATTTTCTTCATCATTTCTTTTTTATTATATATCGGTTAAAAAAATATCAAGTAAGATATTTTTTTTATTTTAAGTAATAAAAGATGTTATAATATATTGGGAGGACACTCATGAAAAAAGAAATTATAAATATTTTAAAAGATCAAAAAGATGCTCTTGATATAATTAAGATAAATGATTTATTAAATATCAATACGGCTGAGCAATTAAATAAACTCCAAATTGAATTAGATATTTTAGTTAAAGAAAATATATTATATAAAACTAAAAAAGACAAATATATACTATATAAAAATTTACCTAATATGAAAGTCGGAAAACTGCAAATTAATAAACAAGGCAATCGTTTTTTATTATTAGATAAAAATGATTTATATATTAATTATAATAATTTAAATAATGCAACTAATGGTGACTTAGTTTTAGCGGAAACCTTTTTATATAATAATAAACTTGAAGGTAAAATTGTTAAAATATTAGAAAGAGATACAAAAAATTTAATTGGGACGATTTTTTTAAAAAATAATCAACCCATTATAGTTTTAGATGATGAACGCAAAAAAATTGAAATCATCTTAGAAAAAGATAGTATAAATAATTGTGTTGATGGTACAAAAGTATTAATAAATACCACAAAGGAATTAGGCAATAACAAGTATTTCGGCCGGGTTAGCAAAATAATTGGCCACAAAGATGATCCTTCAGTTGATATTAAAACGGTAGCTTATAAATATAATTTTTTTGAAGAATTCACCAAAGAAGCTAATAACCAAACAAATAATATACCAGAAGAAGTAAAACCCCAAGACTTAATAAATCGTAAAGATTTAACTAATGAAATAATTTTTACCATTGATGGAGATGATACCAAGGATATCGATGATGCTCTAAGTTTTAAATTTGAAAATGAAATTTATTATTTAGGGGTTCATATTGCTGATGTAAGTAATTATGTCGTAAAAGATAGTCCACTTGATCATGATGCTTATGAAAGAGGAACTAGTTGTTATTTAGCTGATTCGGTAATACCAATGCTTCCTCATAAATTATCTAATGGTATTTGTTCTTTAAATCCAGATGTAATAAGACTAACGATATCATGTGTAATGCAAATAAATGCTCATGGTAAAGTAATAGATTATGATATATTTCCTTCATATATAAAGTCTAAAAAAAGGATGACTTACAAAAAAGTAAATGATATATTAATGCGAAATATTATCGCCGAAGATTATCAGGAATACGAAAATATTTTAAAAAGCATGAATAAGCTTGCTAAAATATTAAGGCAAACTAAAATAAATCGTGGTTATATTGATTTTGATTTAGATGAACCTAAGTTAATTATTGATTCAAATGGTAAATGCATTGATGTTGAAAGAAGAGAAAGAGAAGATGGAGAAAATTTAATTGAAGATTTTATGATTGCGGCAAATGAAACAGTAGCTACTCATATCTCTAATATGGGGTTGCCTTTTCTTTATCGAGTCCATGGATCACCTAAAAGTGATAAAATCGATTCTTTCATGCAATTAGTAAATTTAATGGGCTACCAATTAGTGGGTAAATTTAATGAACTTAAACCATCATCTATGCAAAAAATATTAGCTCAATTAAATGATAAACCAGAATTTGAGATATTATCTTCTTTATTATTAAGAAGTATGCAAAAAGCCATTTACTCTGAAGAAAATATTGGCCATTTTGGATTGGGCAGTCAATGTTATACTCATTTTACCAGTCCAATTAGAAGATATCCTGATTTAATTGTTCATCGCTTACTTAAAGAATTTATTTTTGAATCTAGAATTAATAATGATAATATTTCAAAATGGGAAGCTATTTTGCCTGAGATAGGAGAGCACACTTCTTTAAGAGAACAAGAGTCAGTCGAAGCTGAAAGAGAAGTAAATGACATGAAAATGGCTGAATATATGGAAAATCATATTGGTGAGGTATATAATGCTATAATATCCGGGGTAACAATGTTTGGTTTCTTTGTTCAACTAGACAATTTAGTTGAAGGATTAGTTCATATTAATACTTTAAAAGGTGATGTTTATCATTATATTCCTGAATTAATGGCTTTAATTGGGGCTCAAAGTAAAAAGAAATATCGCTTAGGCGATAAAATTACTATTAAAGTTATTGCAGCTTCTAAAGAAACTAAAACAATTGATTTTGAAATTATGGGTGACAATGATGGAAATAAAGAATAAAAAAGCTTATTTTGATTATTATGTAGAAAAAGAAATTGAATCTGGTATCGTATTAAAAGGCACTGAAATAAAATCAATTCGCAAAGGTAATGCTGATCTAAAAGATTCTTATGTCATCATAAAGAATAAAGAAGCTTATATTATTAATATGTATATTGCTAAATATGAAGAAGGCAATCGTTTTAACCATGAAGAAAGAAGAACCAGAAAACTATTATTACATAAAAAAGAAATTAATAAATTAGGAGAAGAAACTAATAAAGAAGGCTATACTATAATTCCCTTAAAATTATATTTAAAAAATGGTAAAGCCAAAATTTTAATTGGTTTATGTAAAGGAAAACACCTATACGATAAAAGAGAAACAATTAAAAAAAGAGATCTTGAAAGGGAAGCTAAACAATATGAATATTAAAAGAATCTTGATTTTTTTAATTTTTTTTATTAGTTTTTTTTATATTGAAGTCGAAGGTTTAAATAAAGCCCCAATTGATATTACGAATATGGATCTAAATAATCTTAATGAAGCTTTGGATTTAGAAATAATTACAAGCGAAGAATTAGTTAACCTTTATTTAGATCGAATTAATGAATATGATAAGAATTATCATTCCATTATTATTATAAATAAAGATGCTTTAATCCAAGCTAAAAAATTAGATCAAGAACGCAAAAAAGGCAAAGTTAGATCTTTATTACATGGTATTCCTATTATTGTTAAAGATAATATTGATGTTAAAGGATTGCCAACTACTGCTGGGGCTAAAGCTTTAAGTGATAATTATCCTAAATATAATGCTTTTGTTATTCAAAAATTAATTGATGCAGGAGCTATTATTTTAGCAAAAGCTAATATGAGTGAATTCGCTTTTTCGGCTCGAGTATCTAATAGTACCTATGGAGCAGTAAGAAATGCTTATAATCTAGATTATAGTCCTTATGGTTCAAGTGGCGGCTCAGCTGTTGCTGTCTCTGCTTCTTTTGCGGCAGCAGCTTTAGGAACTGATACAAATTCTTCTATTAGATTACCAGCAGCAGCAAATTATCTAATTGGTTTAAGACCGACTGTTGGGTTAGTAAGTAGAACTGGAACTTTACCATATGATCCACAAAGAGATACTATTGGAACTCTAACTAAGAGGGTATCAGATGCTATAATATTAATGAATATAATTAATGGTTATGATAAAAATGATGAAAAATCAATTAAGCAAAAACCAAATAAATATAAAATAACTCGCAAAGATTTAGATGGTATAACAATTGGAATTCCAACTGACTTTTTATCGGGTTCAAATAAAAACCAACTAATAGAAAACCAAGAAACATATACCGAAATAAAAATATTAATGGAAAAAGCCATAGCTAATTTAAAAGCAAAGAAAGCTAGTATTATTTATTTAGATCAATATTATAATTATGATACTAGTTATTGGTCTTCCAAGACTTTAAGTGGTAACTTGTTTTGTAATGCTTTTAATGATTATATAAAAAATACAACGGGAAAAATAAGAGATTTTCAAACTCTAGCTTTAAGCAGTGGGATATCTTCAAATTTATCTGGTGAAGTTTCGAGTTGTGGTGCTCAAATTTCTATGGTAGAAAAAAATAAATTAAAAAAAGAATATGAAGAATATATTAAAGATATTATGAAAAAAAATAATCTTGATGTAATTGCTTATCCTGCAAGCAAAAATAAACTCGCAAAATTTAATAATATTACTAATTTAATAAATTTATCATCTCATGCTTCTTCAACTATTAATTATCCGGCTATAACTTTACCTTTAGGTTTTGATAAAGATAAATTACCTTATGGAATAGAATTTATGGCACCAAATAATCAAGAGCAGTTACTATTAAATATTGCCTCAATTTATGAAAAAAACTATTTAGAATTAAAATCACCTAAAATTACACCTTCTTTGTATAAAATTCCAAATGAAGTAAAACAGTTAGTATTAAATTATAAAGATATTGTGCAAAAAAAAGATAATTATTTTTTTGAAAAAAAGTGGCTTAAGGAAGTAAAAAACTATTTTAGAAATTATTCCCAAAATCAAGAAGTTGATTCACAAGCTCAAACTTTGGTTACTAAATATCAAATCAATAAAATATTTGCTCTTTTGTTTGCAATAATATTGTTTATAATCAAATTTATTATAATAGCAGTAATAAGCCTTATCATTTTAATCATAATAATTAGGTATTTTTATAAAATTAAAAGGCGATTTAAAAGAAAAAGAAAAAGACATTAAGTAATAAATTAATATTGTGCTATGCATATAATACAATATTAAGGAGGTAAATAATGTTTAATTATTCAAGATTAATAAAAAATGATTATGGCCCCGATCCCTATATTATAAATATCTCTGAATCTAGTTTAAATAATAAGTTTTTTCGTCAGACCATATGGACGGGAAAGAATCTTCAACTAACATTAATGAGCATACCTGCTGGTGGAGAAATTGGGCTAGAAAATCATTCTCACGTTGATCAATTTTTAAAAATTGAAAAAGGTCAAGGATTAGTTTTAATGGGTAAAAATAAAGATAATTTTACTATCAAAAAAAATGTTCAGGCGGGATTTGCAATCTTTATACCGGCAGGTACATGGCATAATTTAATTAATACCGCAAATATCCCAATAAAACTATATTCAATATACGCCCCCCCCAATCATCCACCGGGTACTATTCATGTTACTAAAGAAATGGCTGAAAATTACTAATTATCAAATTAATTTATAGAAAAGTCTTTTACTTTTAAATTTATAGTGTATAATGTATTTCAAAAGGCAGTACAAGAATGGATTGGTAATATGATTAAATTCATATTAGTAGATGATAATAAAGAATTATCTTCTAAAATTATTAATATAATTGAAAAAATTATATTCAAAACTGATATTGATTATAAAATAGAGAGTTTTTTTGCCTATAATAAAAACCTTCAGAAAGTAATTAATGATTGTTCTGTGCCTAAAGTTTATATTTTAGATATTGATTTAGGAGATTCAGTGTCAGGTATCGAAATAGCTAAAAAAATTAGAAAAAATGACTGGGATAGTGAAATAATTTTTATTACTAACCATGATAAAATGTTTGAATCGGTTTATCGAGCAATATTTAAAGTATTTGATTTTATCGAAAAATTTATTTCTTTAGAAGAAAGATTAGACGAGTCTATAACTGCAATTATTAATAAAAAATCTGACTTTGAAAAGCTTTGTTTTTCGAACAATAAAATTGATATGCAAATATATTACAAAGATATCACTTATATATATCGCGATACTGAAGATCGAAAATTGGTTATTAAAACTAGCAATAATAAGTTCTTATTAAATATGTCGATTAAAGACATGCTTAACAATTTAGATAGTAGGTTTAAACAAATTCATCGAGCATGTATTGTAAATACTAATCGGGTTAATGAATATAACTGGCCTAAAGGATATTTTATATTAGATAATAATGAACAGGTGGATATGTGTTCTAAAAAATATAAGGAAAATATAAATGATTGAGATATACAATATTCCTTTGCTTTTAACTACTATTTTAATTTCTTGTGTCTTAGTATATTGTTATCGTTATTTCTCGGGCCTAGATAAAAAAATAGGTCTTTTCGAGTGGCTTATTATTATCATTTTTTCGATTTTTATTATGCTTAATAACTATACTAAAAGTATAATAACGGAGTCCATTTTTAATTTTGTTTTATATCTCAGTATTTTTTATCTTATTTTTCGAGAAAATTTATTAAAAACCTTTCATTTAAGCCTATATATTTGTGTATTAATTCTTTTTATAGATTTATTATTTTCAATTTTGCTTGAATTTCATTTTGTTGATTTCAAGTTAGTTATCCTTTCAGAAAAGGTTTTTTATTCTATAATAATTTCTTTTAGTTTTTATTTTATTTATCATTTATCCTTAGTAAAAAAATTATATATAATATTAATGACATTTATTGAAAACAAAAAAAATCATTTATTAATTTTATATTTAATATTTGGTTTATTAGTAATACTATATAATATTTATATAACAATTAAGGTAAGAATGGACATTTATATATTAATAATTCTTGTTTTTATATTTATTTATATTATAAGTTCATTATATTTTAAAGAAAATTATCGCAATAATTTATTAAGAGTAAAAAACTCAAAATTGATTGAGAACCAAATAATATATAAAAAATGTATTGAAGATTACCGAATATTTAGGCATAACTTATTAAATGATTTCTTATTTATAAAAACTTTATGCTCTAATGAAGCCCAAGAGATAATTAATGAAAAGATTGCTAAATATACGGCATTACCAGATAAATTGCACAATATAAATAAAATTCCCGAAGGGTTACAAGGAATTATTTATTTAAAAGCCCCAGCTGCTAAAAATTATAATATTAATTTTTATTTAGATAATTTATCAGCATTTGATCGTAAACAATTAAAATCAAAAACTTATATAGATTTATGTGATATTATGGCAATTGTATTAGACAATGCGATTGAAGCATCAGCAAAAACTGAAGAAAAAGTAGTATATATTATTATCATAGATGATAATAAAGACATATCAATTGAGGTTATTAATACGTTTTCAAATGACATAAATCTTGAAGAAATTGGTAACTTTAATTATAGTACCAAAAAAAGAAACAGTGGGTTAGGACTTCATTATATTATAAATTTAAATAAAAAAATAAAAATAAAAAAAGAAATAATTAATAATTTATTTAAAATATCAATAACATTTAATCGAAATATCTAATATATTGTCGAATCTTTAAAAATGGTTGCCTAAAATCAATATTTTTTTGGCTAAAGGTATTATATGACATTTTTAATCTCTTAAGAAAGCTTTTCAAACATATTAACAAGGTTTTAATAATAAAAATCAGATATATTTGTATTAATTGCTATAATCTTTTTATTGCTAGATTTTTTTAATAAAATCTAGATGCGTTATAAAATATATTGGAAGGGAAGGTGTTTAGCTTGAGAGGTAAAGTTAAGTGGTTTAATAATGAAAAAGGTTATGGTTTTATCGAATATGAAGATCTTGAAGATATATTTGTTCATTATTCAGCTATTAATAAAGAAGGGTATAAAACTTTAAAAGAAGGTGACTTAGTAGAATTCAATCTAATAGAAACTACAAAAGGGTTACAAGCTATTGATGTATGTACTGTTCTAATGACTACAATTTTGTAGTTTTTTAATGGCTAATATGTTATAATTTAGGTAGGAGTTGATAGTTTGAAAATGATAATTCGTGGTGTAAAAGTAGAGATTACACCAGCAATTAAAAATCACATAAAAGAAAAGATCGGAAAGCTTGATAAGTATTTAAAGGACTCAGATAAGATTGAAGCAACCATAATTGTTAGAATTCGCAATAATGAACAAATAATTGAAGTAACTGTTCCGACTCGAAAATTTACTTTAAGGGCAGAAGAATCTCATGCTGATTTATATGCGGCAATAGATTTAGTATTAGATAAACTCGAAAGTCAACTTAGGAAACATAAAACCAGATTAAATGACAAATATAGAAAAGATACTAATAGTCAAAAAGATTTTATTTTAGATTTTGATATTACTAAAGATACTGAAAATAAACACAAAATCGTTAGAAGGAAAAGTATTGAATCTAAACCAATGGATGAAGAAGAAGCCATTTTACAAATGGAATTAATTGGTCATGACTTTTTTATCTTCGAAAATATTGACGAAAATTGTGCTTCAGTAGTTTATAAAAGAAAAGATGGAAATTACGGAATTATTAATACCAAATAATCATAAAATAAAGATGTAAAAGTCTTTTTTTTTTGTTATAATAACTATTGAGGTGTAAACATGAGTTTATTAAGAAAATTAGTAGATACTGAATATAAAGAATTAAGAAGATTTAATAAAATAGCTGATGAAATAATGACTTTGGATGAAGAATATTCTAAAAAAAGCGATAAAGAATTAGCTGGAATGACTGATTATTTAAAATCAAAATTAGAAAAAGGTGCTGATTTAGAAGATATTATTGTTGAAGCTTTTGCAACAGTTAGAGAGGTTGCTTTTAGACAGCTTGGTGAAAAACCCTATCGAGTTCAGCTAATTGGAGGGCTGGCAATTCATTATGGTAATATCGCCGAAATGAAAACTGGTGAAGGTAAAACTCTTACTACCACTTTACCAGCTTATTTAAATGCTTTATCTGGAAAAGGAGTTCATGTTGTTACTGCTAATGAATATCTATCAACCAGAAATGCTGAGTGGATGGGGCCAATTTATAGCTTTTTAGGTCTTACAGTTGGAATTAATTTAAGAGAATTATCACCAAAAGAAAAACAAGCTGTATATAATTGCGATATAACTTATTCTACTAATAACGAAATAGGTTTTGATTACTTAAGAGATAATATGGTTAGTCGTAAAGAAGACCGGGTATTAAGATCTTTAAATTATGTTATTATTGATGAAGTAGATTCAATTTTAATCGATGAAGCTAGAACACCATTAATTATTTCTGGTGGTAAAATGGATGCTAAAAATTTATATATTGATACTGATCGAGCTGTAAAAAGATTAAAATTTGAAGAAGATTA
>CAZZNR010000010.1:0-12821 GCA_964655835.1 uncultured Muribaculaceae bacterium
CTATTTGTCTTGGTAAATTAATATTTGCTGTTCTTTTTTTATTTTTTAAATCATCAATAGTTATTTTATAGTAATCAGCAACCGCTTTTTGAATTTTAGTTATATTATTTGTGATATATAAAGAAGTTCCAATATAATCTTTTAAAGCTTCGATAGCAAAATTTAAATTAATTTCTTTTTGGCCCATAATAGCTGCATAGGCATATAATCTTGTTATTGCTCCTTCTAAATGTCTAACATCATTTTCACAATTAGTAGCTATATATTCAATTACTTCTTGTTGAACTAAATTTGCAACTTCATGGCCTGCCATTTTATCTTTTAATATTTTACATCTTAATTCAAAATCAGGTGGATAAATATCAACTGTTAGTCCCCATCTAAATCTTGTTCTTAATCGGTCTTCAAGTAGTTTTAAATCATCTGGTGAGCGATCAGAACTAATTATTATTTGTTTGTTAGAATTATATAAAGTATTAAAAGTATGAAAAAATTCTTGTTGAGTTTTTTCGGCTCCCCCTAGAAATTGGATATCATCTATTAATAAAACATCAATCTTTCGGTATTTTTCTTTAAAATGTTCAATAACCGGTAAATTATTTTCTTCTTTTTTATTAATACCGATAAAATCTGAAATAAATTCTTCGCTTGTAACATATAAGATTTTTTTATTACTATTTTGTGTAACGTAATTACCAATTGCATGCATTAAATGGGTTTTTCCTAATCCACTTTTACCATGTATGAATAAAGGATTATATATTTTACCAGGTTGTTCAGCAACTGCAACTGCGGCTGTTTGAGCAAATCTATTACTATCCCCTATCACGAAATTATCAAAAGTGTAATTAGAATTTAAATTGGAATTAATTCTGGCATACTCATTATCAGTGTTTTCGATTAATGCTTCGTTTTCATTATCATTTAACTCTTCCTCAGTTAGAAATTCAAAATCAAAACTGTTTCCAATTAAATTAGTTATTATTTCATCAATTAAATCATAATATGTTTCATTTAAAAATTTTTTATGAAAAGCCATCGGGACTTGTATTGATAAAATATTATTTTCTTGTTTTATTATTTTAGTTTCTTTAAACCATGTATCATAAGAAACAGGTGAAATTTTGGTTTTGACAACTTGTAAAAAATTTGTCCACAATAAATTATTATCCAATTTAACCACCCCACTTTGCGATTATTTTTCTTACTAAATTAATTGTAAAACAGTTTTGTTTAAAAAGAAAGTATTATTAAAACCCAGATCAGTTATCAACAAGTTTTCAACATACTTATAAACAAAAACAACCTTATAATAACTTAAATAATTCCACTTATCAACATTATCAACAAATTAATTTAAACAAACAAAAATTTATTAACATTTTTTGTTTATAAAACATTATTAAAACCTTTGATTGACTTAATTGTTTCAATATAATATAATTAAAACGTTTAAGAGATGTGGAGTGATTAATTATGAAAAGAACATTGCAAAAAAACAATCTTAAAAAAAAGAAAAAACATGGTTTTTTTGCCCGAAAAGAAAGTGATATTTTGAAGAATCGTCGAAAAAAAGGTCGTAAAATATTATCTAGGTAAGCCACAAAAGTGGTTTTTATTCTAAATAGGAGGACTATTATAAATGAAAATTGATCAAAGAATAAAAAAATCAATTGAATTTGAAAACATAATAAAACAAAATAATTTTCAAAAAAATAAATATTTTGTTATTTATTATAATCATAAAAAAGAAGACAATAGTCGTTTTGGAATAGCAGTTGGCACTAAAGTTGGTAATGCAGTTACCAGAAATAAAATAAAAAGACAATTAAGAGAAATAGTTAAAGAAATTAATAACGATAGGGATTACATTATAATTGTTAGGAAAGAATGTTTAAATCTTAATTATCAACAAAAACAAGAAAACTTAATTTCTTTATTAAATAAGGTGAATAAATGAAAAAATATCAAAATAAAATTATTATATTATTATTTCTAATGGTATTTATTATAACAGGGTGTACTACTTATGTAAAAGATGATAATAACAAAAGAGTTATTAATGATGTTACTGGTCAAAGTATTCCCGCTAATATATTATGTAAACCACAAAATCAAAAAATAGTAGATTTATATAATAAATACGATAAAAAATTAGAATATAAAATAGCAGATTTGCCTGATTGTGAAGATTTAAAAATTTATAACAAAGATTCATATAGTGGTTTATGGGCTCAGTTTTTTGTTATTCCTTTAGCTTGGTTTATTGTTAAAATAGGGGAGATTGTTAATAATTATGGTTTTGCAATAATGATTGTTGGGCTATTAATTAGAATAATATTAACACCTTTAACAATAAAAACAGCTAAACAATCACAAAATATGAAAAAAGCTCAACCAGAATTATTAAATTTAGAAAAAAAATATAAAGATAAAACTGATTCAGATTCAATGATGAAGAAAAGTCAAGAAATGATGCTAATATATAAAAAACATAAAGTAAGTATGTTTGGAAGTTGTTTGATTGCCTTCATTCAAATTCCTTTGTTCCTAGCCTTTTTAGAAGCTATTAATCGGGTACCGTTAATATTTGAAGAAACTTTATGGACATTACAATTAGGTACAACACCATTAGTTGGAATTAAAGAAGGTAATTTTCTTTATATCATATTAATTGTATTAATAATATTAACTACTTATTTATCTTTTAAATTTAATATGACTTCAATGGGAAATCCTTCTCAAGAACAGCAAATGAAGTTTATGACTAACTTTATGCTAATATTTATTTCAATAGCATCCTTTAGTTTACCTACAGCAATAGCACTTTATTGGGTTATAACAAATGCTTTTGCTGTAGTACAAAATTTATATATAAAGAAAAGGAGCGAGTAGTAATGGAATTATATTTATATGAAGGAAAAATCGAAAAAGACATTTTAGCAAAAGCTTTAGATGATCTAAAAGTTACTGAAGAAGAAATTTTATATAAAAAGGAAGTTAAAAAAGGCGGTTTATTTAAAAGCGAAAGTTTAAAATATACTATAATAAGAATAAGTGATATAACCAATTATATTAAAGATTTTTTAAATAATATTTTTAAAGATATGGGAATTGAAGTATCATTTGAAAATAATATTAGAGAAAAACAAATAAATATTAAAATGTATTCAGATAATAATGCGATACTAATTGGTAAAAATGGCCAAACTTTATCCGCTTTAACATTGCTTATAAAACAAGCAGTTTATAATCAAGTAGGTTTATATCCATATATTAATCTAGATGTAGAAAACTATAAAAATAAACAAATCAAACATTTAGAAAGATTAGCCAAAAATATCGCGCGTGAAGTTAAAAACACTAAAACCCCTGTTATTATGGAGAATATGAATTCTTATGAAAGAAGAATTGTTCATAATATATTAAACGATTATAAAGGAATTAAAACCGAAAGTGAAGGGGAAGAACCAAATCGTCATATTATAGTTAAACCAAAAAAGGATTGATTCCTTTTTTTATTTTATCAAAGCGCTAAATATGTTATAATACCAGCGAGGTGAACTCCAATGGATGATACAATTTGTGCAATTTCAACTGCAGTTGGTACTGGGGCTATTTCAATAATTAGAGTAAGCGGTAATCAAGCTATTAATATAGTTAATAGTGTTTTTTCTGGTGTTAATCTAAATCAAGTCAAAAGTCATACCATTAATTATGGTTATATTCAAGAAAATAATAATAAAATCGATGAAGTATTAGTTACTATAATGAAATCACCTAAAACCTTTACAACTGAAGATATCGTTGAAATTAATTGTCATGGTGGAATTTCTCCAACCAATAAAATATTAGAATTATTGCTTAATAAAGGTTGTAAATTAGCTCAACCTGGCGAATTTACGAAAAGAGCTTTTCTAAATGGCCGAATTGATTTATTAAAAGCTGAAGCTATTAGTGATCTTATTAATTCTCAAACCGAAAAAGCTAGAAAATTAGCAATAAATCAGCTTACTGGCAGTATTTCAGAAAAAATTAATATAATAAGAAAAAAGTTAATTGAAATTCAAGCTAACATTGAAGTAAATATTGATTATCCAGAATATGAAGATATTGAAGTCATAACTAAAGAAATATTATTTCCAAACTTGAACCAAATTTTAGTTGAACTTAATCAGCTTGTAGCAGATTCAGAAAACGGGAAAATAATTAAAAACGGCATTGATGTTGCCATAATTGGTCAACCTAATGTTGGGAAAAGCAGTATTTTAAATGCTTTATTAGAAGAAGATAAAGCTATCGTTACAAATATTCCAGGTACAACAAGAGATATAATTGAAGGAAAAATCAACTTAAATGGCATATTACTAAATATTATTGATACTGCCGGGTTAAGAGATACTAATGATATTATAGAAGAAATTGGGGTTAAAAAAAGTATTGACATAAGCAAAAAGGCTGACTTAATTATTTATGTTATTGATAATTCAGTTAAGAATTTTTCTGAAGATATTAAAAAAATTAAAGAATTAAAGAGTAGAAAAGTTATTGTCTTCATTAATAAAAATGATCTTAAAAGTAAAAATAGTTATCAAAAGCTACATAATTATAATTTAGTTATGGGAAATACAATTAAAAAAGACGGACTTAAAAAATTAAAAAACGAAATAATCGAAATGTTTAATCTAAATTATTTAGATACTAAAGACTATTCTTATTTATCATCTGCAAGACAAATATCTTTAGCTAAACAAGCTGAAAAAACTATTGAGAATGCCATTAAAAACCTTAATGAAGGTATATCTATTGATATGTTAACTATTGATATAAGACAATGCTATGATATTTTAGGACAAATAATTGGGGCTGTCTATAAAGATGATTTATTAGATGAATTATTTTCTCGGTTTTGTTTAGGAAAGTAGGATTTCATGAAAAAAAATTACGATATAATTGTTGTGGGCGGAGGTCATGCTGGATGTGAAGCTTCCTATGCTGCAGCAAAATTAAATTTTAAGGTTGCTTTAATTACGTCTAATATAAATAATATTGCTGATATGCCTTGTAATCCATCAATTGGTGGAACCGCTAAAGGAATTGTTGTTCGTGAAATAGATGCATTAGGTGGCTTAATGGGCAAAATAGCTGACCGAAGTCATTTCCAAATCAAAATGTTAAATAACTCTAAAGGTCCTGCCGTAAGATCATTAAGAGCTCAAGCAGATAAAAAAATCTATCCTCAAGAAATGATAAAAGAACTAAAAAAACTAAAAAATCTAACCATTATTGAAGCTATGGTTGAAGATCTAGTGGTAAATAATAAAAAAGTAATTGGAGTTATATTAGATAATAATGAAAGAATCAATTGCCAATCTTTAATATTAACAACTGGTACTTATCTAAAAAGTAATATTTTAATTGGTTCAGAAATTAAAAAAGAAGGACCTCATGGCGAAAAAAGATCAATTAATTTAAGTGATAATTTAAAAAAATTAGGTTTTGAAATTTTAAGGTTAAAAACCGGAACTCCCCAAAGAATAGAGAAAAGTTCAATTGATTTTTCCCAATTGAAACCCGAAAAAGGGGATGATATACCTCTAACTTTTAGTTTTGATAATCCTCCTTTATATGATATTAATAATCAAGAATTTTGTTATGTTACTTATACAACCCCAACAACTCATAAAATTATTAATGATAATTTAAAAAAATCAGCTATGTACAGCGGAAATGTCAAAGGAGTAGGGGCTAGATATTGTCCATCTATTGAAGATAAAATAGTTAGATTTGCTGATAAAGCAAGACATCAATTATTTTTAGAACCAGAAAGTAAATATACTAATGAAATATATATTCAAGGATTCTCAACTAGTATGCCTTATGATGTTCAAGAAAAATTAGTTCATAGTTTACCAGGTTTGGAAAATGCCAAAATATTAAAATATGCTTATGCCATTGAATATGATGCTATAAATCCGCTTCATTTAAAGCCGTCGCTAGAAACAAAAATAATCGATAATTTATATACAGCCGGTCAAATAAATGGAACTAGTGGTTATGAAGAAGCCGCTGGCCAAGGCTTAATTGCTGGCATTAATGCTTGTTTAAAATTAAAAAATAAAGAACCTTTAATTTTAAAAAGAAATGAAGCCTATATAGGAGTTCTTATTGATGATTTAGTTACGAAAGGTACTATTGAGCCTTACCGATTATTAACTTCTAGAGCAGAATTTAGACTAATTTTAAGACACGATAATGCTGATTTAAGATTAAGAA
The DNA here is from genome assembly GCA_964655835.1 of uncultured Muribaculaceae bacterium. Taxonomy (GTDB): domain Bacteria; phylum Bacillota_I; class Bacilli_A; order RF39; family UBA660; genus DUUS01. Next base: position 6,277 of record CAZZNR010000010.1, read on the forward strand.
AGTATGGTTATGAAGTTGGATTAATAAATAAAACCCAATATCATAAATTAATTAAAAAAGAAGATAATATCCAAAAATTAGTAGCAGAATTAAAAAATAAAAGAATCACAAAGAGTAATATATCTTCAGGTATATCTAATAAAATTAATGGAATTCAACTAACTAGCGGATATAGTTTATATGAATTTTTAAAAAGACCCGAAATAAAATTGCTGGATTTTTATCATAATAATTTCTTAACTAAGCAATATCCTTCAGATATTATTGAAACAACTGAATTTTTAATAAAATATGAAGGTTATATAAACAAAACTTATAAAGATGTTGAAAGATTATTAAAATTAGAAGAAAAGCAAATACCAGTAGATATAGATTATGATAAAATCAAGAATATTGCTACTGAAGGTAGGCAAAAATTAAAACAAATTAGGCCTTTAACCATTGCTCAAGCTACCAGAATAAGTGGAGTAAACCCAGCTGATATATCTATGTTAGTGATATATTTAAAGAAAGAGTATAAAAATGAGTGAAAAAGAATTTATTATTGAATTAACAAAATTAAATGTTAAGGTAACAAAAAAAGAACTAGAAATATTAGAAATATATTATAAATTTTTAAAAGAATATAATTCTCATACAAATTTAACATCTATTATCGAAAAAGATGAGGTTTATTTAAAACATTTTTATGATTCTTTAACTATAATTAAAGCTGTTGATTTAAATAAATCCAATACATTACTTGATATTGGAACGGGAGCGGGTTTTCCAGGAATGATTTTAAAAATATTTTATCCTCATTTAGAAATAACTTTATTAGATTCTAATGGTAAAAAAATCAAGTTTTTAAATGTTTTAGCTGAAAAACTAAAGATAAAAGATAAATTATTTATTATTAAAGACCGAAGTGAAGATTATGCTAAAGAAAAAAGAGAATATTTTGATATTGTTACTTCAAGGGGAGTAGCTGATTTAAAAATATTATTAGAGTTAGCGTTACCCTTTGTTAAAAAAACGGGTTATTTCATCCCTTTAAAAGGTAATATAAAGCAAGAGTTATCTACTTCTAAAGATATAATAAATATATTAGGGGGCAAATTAATTGAGGTAATTAATTTTAAGTTGCCAAGAGAAAATAGTAATAGAAATATTCCTGTTATTAAAAAGATAAATTTAACTCCAAGTATTTATCCTCGTTCTTATAATCTTATTATTAAAAAACCATTGAAATAAATATTAAAATAAAGTATTATATATTTAGAATAGAAAAAGGGGATTGATGTATGAATACTAATCCAGCAATTCAAATGATAAGTATCGAAAATGTTATACCTAATAGATTTCAACCACGTTTAACATTTGATGAACAAAGTATAAATGAATTATCAGCATCGATAAAAGAGCATGGCATAATTCAACCTTTAGTATTAAGAAAATTAGGCGATAAATACGAAATAATTGCTGGTGAAAGAAGATATAAGGCCGCTACTATTGCTGGTTTAACTGAAGTCCCGGCAATTATATCAAATTTAGATGATAATCAAAGTGCTGAAGTTGCTTTAGTTGAAAACGTTCAACGAAAAAACTTAACTTCAATCGAAGAAGCTAAATCATACAAAAAAATATTAGATAAAAATTATCTTAATCAAGAACAATTAGCTAAAAAAATGGGTGTTACCCAATCAACTATAGCTAATAAATTAAGATTATTAAATTTAGCTCCCGAAGTTCAAGAAGCTTTATTAAATGAAAAAATAAGTGAAAGACATGCGAGAAGTTTATTACAAATAAATGATCCTGAAAAGCAAAGAGAAATGTTAAATAAAGTAATCAATGAAAGATTAACCGTTAGACAACTTGATGTTGAAATAAAAAATCTTTTAAATCCAAATCAAGAGAATTTAAATATAGATAATAATATAAAAGAAGATCAATCTGAAGAAAAGATAGATTCTCTTGATGAAAATGAAAACAATTCCGTTAATAATGATGAGATAAATATTAATGAAATAAAAAACAATGCTAAAGATATTATTCCAAAGTCAAATATTTTTAATATTTTTAATCAAGAATCACTTCCTTCTTTAGAAAACGAAAAAGCAAATTTAGCTATTGATAATATTTTTAATGAAGAAGAGGATAACCAAGAAGAAATACTTGAAGTAAAAGATTTAAAGCCAGTAGCTCCAATTATATCTGAAATAAAAACTATAGATAAGAAAATTAAAAAGAATAACTTGCCAACAGTTATTGAAGCTTATCATGATTTAGAAGCCGAAGTTCAAGAAGCTGAATATAAAATAACAACTGAAGAATTTGACTTTGAAGATTTATATCAAATAATTATTAAAATTGAAAAAGATGTTAATTAAATTTAACATCTTTATTCATTTTGGGGCTCAGATCCCTTTTTAAAATAGAACAATGTGGTGTTCTTATTATTTGAAGTAAATTTTCCGGTAATGGCATTTAAAGGAAGAGCAATAATATTTTCACTTGGCTGATACCAAGTTTTTTCTTTGTTTTTTAAAGCATCCTCAACTGTTTCACACCAAATTGATTTGATTTTACTAGAATAACTTTTATTTACCGCACTATTATTATCATTTCCGCTCCATACTATCATTAATAAATCAGGATTATAACCAACAAACCAATAATCATAATCAGTAGTGCCACTTTTTAAAGCATATTTTTTGGTAATTCTCGAATTTAAAGAATAAACCGTAGGAGACATATAATCAATAAAACTAGCATCATATGTTGTTGTTAGCATTTCATTTAATATATAGACATAATCTTCATTTAATACATCATCGGGTTCTAATTTATATTCATATAAAATATTACCATCCAAATCTTCTACTTTATTTATAAAAAATAATTTATTATATGTGCCATAATTTGCTAAGGTATTATAAGCTTGGGCTATATCTAGCATATTAATTTCGGTAGCTCCTAAAGCTAAAGAGGGATTAGCTTTTATAGATTTTTCTAAACCGGCAAGTTTTAAAGAATCTACTAAAGTATTTTCTCCTAAAAACAGATGGGTTTTAACAGCATAAATATTATCTGAATAAGCCATAGCAGCAGCCATAGTTATTTCTTTATTTGCATAGGAATTAGCATAGTTTGTTGGACTATAAGTTTCGTTATCAGCAAACACAAAACTAGTTGCTTCACTTTTAAAAGTTGAAGCTGAAGTCATATTGTTTTCTAAAGCCGCATAGTAAAGAAAAGGTTTTATTATTGAACCAACTTGTCTTTGCGCTTTAGTAGCTCGATTATATTGGCTAATAGCATAATCTACTCCTCCAGATAGAGCGCTTATCCCACCGGTTTTCGGATTAATTACAACTCCAGCAATCTGAACGTCTTTATCAGTAGCATTTTCCATTATGGCTTTTTCCATTTTAGTTTGAATATTGATATCAAGGTTAGTATAAATTTTTAATCCTCCATGTTTAATAAGAGATTTAGGAACTGTATTAATAGAATTTAATTCTTGCATAACAGCATCATGATAATACATAAAAGTTTGTAAATTATTTATTTCTTTTTTTCCATAAGTAACTATCTTATTTTGATATAAATTATTATACTCTTCTTCAGTTAAATATTTATTCTTAATCATACTTTTAGCTACATTCTTAGCTCTTTTAACAGAAAGATTATAATTACTTATTGGATTATAATTTTCTGGACTTCTTGGTATACCGACTAACATTATTGCTTCTTCTAATGTCAAATCTCGACTGCTTTTATTAAAATAATATTGACTAGCACTCTCAATACCAAAGTTTCCTCTTCCAAAATTAATCGTATTTAAATAGCCTTCTAATATCTCATCTTTTGAATAGTGGGTTTCTAAATTAATAGTTAAAAAAGCTTCTTCAATCTTTCTTTCCCAGGTTTGATCAAAATCCAAATACATATTTTTAACATATTGCATTGATATAGTTGAAGCTCCGGCTATTATTTTTTGTTCTTTAAAATTATTAAAAAAAGATTTAATAATTCGTAAATAATCAAAACCATAATGTTTATAAAAATTTTTGTCTTCAACGCTAACTATTGCTTCTTTAACATAATCTGATATTTCATCTAATTTCACCCATTTTTGTTCACCGCTCCCCTGATAAACAATATTATTATTTACATCATATAATTGAACTCTATTAGCTGAATTTAACTTTATTTCATTAGAAAAATAAGCATATAAATATAAGCCTGATATTAAAACAATTAAACAAATAAATAAAAATATTCCTGATTTAATAAAGAAGTTTAGTAGTTTCATAATTCACCGTTATTATTATGGAATAATTTATTATATTTATGCTAATATATTTATGGAGATATTATATGAAAAAGGTAATACTATATAAGAATAATAAGATTATTAATTTAGATCCAAATACCATAATATTTGATCAAAAAAACTTATTAATTACTAAAAAAGAATTAGAATATGAAATTAAATTGGATTTTCTAAATAAAAAATGCTTTTTTATCTTAAAAAAAGAAAATGTAACATTTCCTATTGAAATATTAGAAATGAATTATTATAATCATAAGAACAAATGGAATTTTAATTATGAAATAGAATCAGAAGAAAAGGTTAAAAACACTCTTAAAATAGAACTTTAATCAAACCAAAATAATATATTGACAATATAATATATTATGTTAAAATTAGACGTGTTTAAAAAGAATCCGATTGTTAATTATAAACACAAAATAGGAGGCTAGAAAGAAAATGAAAATAAAATTATCCCAAGAAGAAATTGATACAAAATCTTACGATGATGTTGCTTATTTGATATTAGAAACTTTTAAGAAAAAAATGAAAATACAAGAATTATTTAAAAAAGTAATCAAAACAATGAAATTGCCAGAAGAAGAATTTACTAATGGTATTGCTGACTTTTTTGAATTATTAATAACAGATAAGAGATTTATTATGCTTGAAAATGGATATTGGGATTTAAAAATAAATCACAATACTAAAGTTATCTTAGAAGAAGATGAAGATGAAGAAGAAATGGATTTATCTTTAGAAGAAGAAATTGATGAAGACACTGAAGAAGATACTGAAGTTAATTATGATGAAGAAGATTCTCCGGATGATGATGAAGATGACGGTTTAGAAGACTTAATTATCATTGATGATGAAGATGAAGAAGAAAATTTATAGCTTTGCCTTAATATAATTATCAATTAGAAAGAAGGTAAAGTTATGATAAATCGTTTAGAATTTATTGAAAATAAATATGAAGAATTAAATATAGAATTATTAAACCCAGAAATTATAAATGACTATCAAAAATTTAATAAATTAAATCAAGAAAAATCAAATTTTGAAGAAATAGTATTAAAATATCGTGATTTTAAAAAAATAACAAAAGAAATTGAAGAATTAAAATTATTAATTAATGATTCTGAAATGGCTGCTATTGCTTTAAATGAAATAGAAATTCAAGAGTTAAAATTAGCAAGTTTAAATAAAGAATTAGAAATATTATTAATTCCCAAAGATGAAAATGATGGTAAAAACATAATTATGGAAATTAGAGGAGCAGCTGGAGGAGACGAAGCAAATATATTTGCTGGTGACTTATTTAGAATGTATTCCAAATATGGCGATTTAAATAATTGGAAAATTGAAGTAAACCATGCCATTGAAGGAACTAGTGGGGGATTTGCTCAAATAGAGTTTTCAATTAAAGGTAATAATGTCTATTCTAAATTAAAATTTGAAAATGGAGCTCATCGCGTTCAAAGAGTTCCTGAAACCGAAACTCAAGGCAGAATTCACACTTCAACTGCAACAGTTGCCGTATTACCTGAAGCTGAAGATGTCGAGATTGAGATTAAACCAGAAGATTTAAGAATTGATGTCTATCGTAGTAGTGGTAAAGGTGGTCAAGGTGTAAATACGACTGACTCAGCCGTAAGAATTACTCATATTCCATCAGGAATCGTTGTAACTTGTCAAAATGAAAGAAGCCAAATAAAAAACAAAGACCGTGCTATGAAAGTATTAAAAACTAAATTATATGATTTAGCATTGCAAGAAAAAGAAAATGCCAGTTATAATGATCGAAAAAATAAAATTGGAACTGGTGATCGATCAGAAAAGATAAGGACTTATAATTATCCCAATAATCGGGTAACTGATCATCGTATTAATCTAAGCATTATGGAATTGGATCGTATTATGAATGGTAATCTAGACCCAATAATAGATGCCTTAATAACCGAAGATTTAAAAAGAAAAATGGAAAACCAAAATGAAAAATAATTTAAATAAAAAAGATTTATCTTTATTAAAAAAAAAATATGGTAATATTAAGCCGATTATTGTAAAAATAAAAAATAATTATCCCGTTCAATATTTAATTGGGAATGTTGAATTTTGTGGTAAAAAAATAGGGGTAAATAAAAATGTTTTAATACCAAGATTTGAAACCGAAACATTAGTCGAAAAAACAATTGCAGATCGGAAGAGCGTCGTGTAGGGAAAGAGTGTACGTCCTGGTGTA
>CAZZNR010000011.1:0-2847 GCA_964655835.1 uncultured Muribaculaceae bacterium
TCACACGGGCATAGCCCGTGGTTTTAGTGCTCTCTATCGAGCGCACAATAAAAAGTTATATTTAAATTAATATAACTTTTTTATAGATTTTTTAAAGAAAGAATATACTTTTTTGGATTGTCAACGGTTTCAGCTGTTACTTTAATTTTTGCTGGAACTTTATTTTTTATAGCATTCCATTGAACTTCAAACAATGATTCTTCAACAAGAGATTTTAATGACCTAGCTCCTAATTTTCTTTTAAAAGCTTCCTCAACTATTTTATTAATGAATGATTCATCCCATGTTAAATCAACTTCTAAATTTCTTAGTTTTTCTCGAGAAGATAATAGAGTGCTTTTTTTGGAATTTTGTAATATATCGATTAAGATATTTTTAGTAATAGGATTCAGATTGACGATTTTATGAAAACGACCCATTAATTCAGCCGGCATCATTCCTTCATTAATAAAATTATCGATACTAACATTTTGATTAGTTAAATTATTTTCAGAATTAAAACCGATATTAGATTTTTTATTGCTATCATATACATTTGAAAAAGCACCAGCTGCAAAAATAGATAAATTTCTAGTATTAAATTTATAAGACTTTAAGCCTTGACCAATTATATAATCAGAACCTGTTAAAAATTCTAATAAAGAATTTAATACCCCTCTACCTGAAACATCACCATTACTTACACTACCTTTTTTATCTAATTCATCCAAAAATACAATTCCGTTAAGTTCGGCATATTTAATTCTTTCATCTTCTGAAGAAAAATTGCCAAAAGTGTTCTTTACTAAAACACTAATAATATCTTCTAAATTTGTGCCTACATAACCTGATACTGTTAATTGAGAAGTTGGAATTTTGGCCATGGGAAAGTTTTGCTCATGAACTTTAGTTAAATATTCTAACATTGTTTCAATTATTAAGGTCTTACCACATCCTGTAGGACCAGTCAATAATACTTTGGTTAGTTCTTCTTCAACATTTTCACTACCTTTTATTTTATTCATTATAAAAATGGTAATTATTTGTTTTATAGCTTCGTTTTGGCCAATTACTCTTTCGGTAATATATTTATACATATTGTCAATATCTATTTGCTTGTATAATTCCTTAGATTTATCTATAGTTTTAATTTTAGCAATAATATTATCGGTGAATTTTTCTTCTTCTCCTTCATTTTCATAATTTTCTGCTACATTTTCTGGGAAAGATAATTTTTCACTAATACCTTGTAAAGCTTTTTTTAAGCTGCCTAAATCATTTATTTTCAATAATTTATCTATGTCATTTTTTGTAATTAGGCTAATATCAGAATCTAAACAAATAGGATATTCTACTTCAGTATCAAATTTTTTTTCAACATTTTCTATTGGTAGTCCAATTATCGAAATTTCGTTTTGTTGTTCATCAAAAAGAAAACCTAACCAAATAGTATCATAATAATAATCTTCCATTAATTTTATGGACTCAAATTTTGTTTCTGCTGGAAAACTATTTTTAAGCTGTTCATCTGTATAAAAACCACCAATGCAATGTGATTCTTCACTACCTATGCCCATCATATCAGCATCATTTAATAAATAATAGGAATTATCGTACTCATCGATAAATACATTCGATTCTTCAATAAAATTTCCTTTAATAACACATACAAATTTGTAAATATAAATATTATAATATAAATTAATTTTCTCCATTAAAATTGAAGTGTGTTTATTTTCTGTTTCCATTTGTATCCCCCAACTAATTTTTATAGCACATAGTATATATTGAAATTATTATTTAAGCAACTATTTTTATAATAATTAATTAAAATTTATCGTCTTTTTTAAACACATTTCGTTTTTAATTAATTGTTTAGTATCATTTAATTCATATTTCTCATAAAGTACTTCAAATTCGTCTGTCAATTCTCTTACGGTTAAAAAAACCGCTCCTGAATCTTTATCAAGTTTTAAACTGGGTATTTGATATAATAATGGCCCATCTGAATCAGACATTCCACTTGAATGGAAATGACCTTGACAAATAATATGCGGTTCATTATAAGTTAGAAATTTAAATTCTTTATTAGGTTTGATTAAAGTTAATTGTTTATTTTCGATACTACCATGTGATAAATTAATTCTTAAATTTCCAATGTTTACTGCTGCAAAAAGGTTATTTAAAAAAACCATGTTTTTACATTCTGTTTCAATTAATTTGCCAATATTACACGAATCCGTAAGCATAAATTTTAAATCATGATTACCAGTTACAAAATAAGTTGGTATTACATGAGGATGATATTTAACAAGTTGTTCTAATGATCCTTCTAAAGTTCCAGTTTTGACTTTACTACGATTATGAACTCTAGTTAAAGGACCGTTTAAAATATCTCCTAAATCAAAAACATAATCTACTCCTCTTTTAATTGCTTCATTATAGACTTCATTAATATAATTAACTTTATAATCCGAATGATCAATATGTTTATCACTTACCAGCATTATTTTTATTTTCTTTTTTGCACATTCAAAATTGTGAATACCATACTCTCTTTTACTATAGACTATTTTAGGCTGACCATTTACATACATTATTGGCGTCTTTTGATTACTATTTAAATTTATTATATTTAAATAATCAAGAAGTTCTTGTTCACTTAAATATAATTTATTTAAAATCATCTCGAAACTATAATGTTTTAAAATATAATAATGAATTATATTTATAATATCAGTATCTTTCATTTGTTTTCTTTCTAATTACTTTTCCTAAAGTCTTATGATTTTCAAGTTTTTTAGTAATGGATAAATTTATATGCCCTAAATCTTTTATTGAACTATCAACAACAACTTCAATTAGATC
>CAZZNR010000011.1:2857-11329 GCA_964655835.1 uncultured Muribaculaceae bacterium
TATTCGATAATTTTGATCATTTGAATATATGGTATAAGAATTTCGATCATAAAAAGCTCTATTTAAGTCTGATATTTTTACTAGACCTTCAATTCCATTATAAATATCAACATAAAAACCATTTTCAGATACACTAGTTATTTTACCAGTAAATATTTCGCCAATATGTTTTTCCATATATTCAGCTGATTTCATTTTATTCACTGCTCTTTCACATTTATCAGCATTTTGTTCTTTGATAGTAGAATGCCTAGTAGCTCTTTTTAAAGATTTGATTAATTCTTCATAATATTCTTCATTATAAGAATAATTTGTTTTAGTATATTTATCTAATAAACGGTGAACTAATAAATCAGGATATCTCCTAATTGGACTAGTAAAATGGGTATAATCTTTTAAAGCTAACCCAAAATGGCCAATATTATTAACATCATAAACCGCTTTTTGCATGCTTCTAAGTAATAAATTAGCATATATTTCATAATTGTCACTTTCTCGCAATTCTTCTAATAAAGTGCATATGACTTTGGGATGCATATTTTGGGGAATTTTTGAGATTTTTTCATTCGTTATTTTAATAAATCTTATGAATTCTTCGATTTTCTCAATTTCTGGTTTGCCATGAATCCGATAAACAAATGGCAAATCTAAAAAATTGAAATGAGTAGCAACAGTTGTATTTGCTGCTATCATAAAATCTTTAATTAAATTTTCGGCATCTAGTCTTTCTTTTTGAATTACATCAATAACTTGGTCCTGTTTATCAACAATAATTTTCATTTCTTTATTACCGAAATTAAGGCTGCCATTATTCTTTCTAGTTTTTCTTAAGATTTTAGATAATCTCTCCATATTTTGTAAATCATTAATAAAAGGTTCATAAGATAAATCTTCATTTATGTTATTAAGACAATCATTTACTTTTTCATAAGTCATTCTTTTTTTAGAATTTATTACAGAATCAAAAAGTTGATAATTCTCTAATTTTCCTTTTTTATCAAATTCCATAATACAACTTTTGGTAAGACGATCTACCTTTTCATTTAATGAACAAATACCATTTGAAAGAACGGGAGGCAGTTGAGGAATTACTCGATCAGCTAAATAACAACTAGTTCCTCTTTGATAAGCTTCTTGATCTAATTTACTGTTTTCTTTAACATAATAATTTACATCAGCAATATGAACTCCTAATAAATAATTACCATTTGGTAATATTTCTATAGAGATGGCATCATCTAAATCTTTAGCATCTTCGCCATCTATGGTAAAAATATTTTTGTCTCTTAAATCTATCCGGTTAACTAAATCTTTTTTTGTTACATAATGAGGTACTTGATTTGCTTCTTCAAGAACATCTTCGGGAAAAGTAGTATTAATATCAAATAAAACGGCTTTACTTAAAATATCTATACCGGGATCATTAATATGCCCTATTATTTTTACTTCTTCAGCTTTATAAATATTATTTTTAATATTTTTACCTATCTTAACTGCTACTTTATGACCTTCGACTAAATTTAAATCATTTTCAAATAATAAAATGCTTTTTTTTCGGTCATCTAACTTTATATATTTTTGATTTTCAATAATGATGACACTACCAACTTTATATTTTGTTTCATGAGATAATATTTTTATAATTTTGCCTTCATTTTTCCCAAATAAAGCAATAACGACATTATCTCCATCTAAAGCTTGTTTTAAAAATATCTTATTAATATAAATATCATTTACATATCCTGAACCATTTTTCATTACTCTTAATGAGCCAAAGGTATAATCGGTTTTAGTATATTTATTTTTTTTAGTGATCCGCACTTTCAATTCTTTTTCTAATGCATTTAAAATTTCGCAAGTATCATGAATATTAATATTAGCTTTTTTAGCAATATCGATAATGTCAAGTGGTTTATCTTCGCTAACTATTATATTTAATATTGTATTTTTATTATCTTCATTCATTTATTTAATCCTTTCAAATTATAAAAAAACTAGTTATATATAAAAAAATAATTTTATTATATAAAACCAGTAGAACATTAAAAATAATTATTTAATAATATAAGAAATCCATGTTTTAAATTATATAACATCATAATTATCCCCCCTGGAAATTATATATAGATTATAACTTATAAAAATCATATTTACAATAATTTATTAACTATTTAATCATTTTTTTAAATTTATCGCTTATAAAGCCGGTTATTAGTTGTTGAAATATTTTTAGCAATTAATAATTCTTTTCTTATTTTCTTATACGATTTTTTACACATAATCTTATCTTAATGCTTGCAACAATCTTAAAATAATGATAAAATTTATTGTAAGTAAATGTTTATCATAAAGAGAGTAGTTTATAACATTTAAATTTATATATATATATTCTTTTATGTGAAATTATAGAAATTAAGAAATGTATTATAAAAGAAAAAAATAAGTTTTGAAGGTGTAAAAATGGGTTTTAAAAAAAGATTAAAAAAACAATTCAAATTTTCTTTAATATTTTTAATATCTTTGTTTTTTACTTGCTTAATAGCTTATGAAAAAAATATTTCTAAAGAATATCTGGTTTATAAAGAAACTAGTAACTTAAATTATTTAGTATGTTATGTTCCAAATAATGAATTAAACCAAGGTTGTTTGCCTCAATCGATTAATAATTATGTGACAAAATATATTGATAAGATTAAGCCTTCTTTCTCATACAAACTATCATTAAATAAAAATGTAAATATTGCTTATAAATATAAAATAACAGGAGAATTAACGATATTTGATCGTAATAATCATTCTCTTATTATGGAGAAAAAAAATTATGAATTATTAAATAAGAAAAAAGAGTTGATAGAAAATACAGATGAAATATTAATTAATGAGTTATTAGATTTAGACTATAAAAAATATGAACAATATGTAATTAATTATAAAACTAATGCAAGTGTATCAGCAAGTGCAAATTTAAAATTGCTCCTACATATTGAAAGTATTAATAAATATCATCCTAGCAGTGAAGATATAAAAATAAATGAAGATATTATCCTAAACATTCCTTTGGATGAACAAACAATTCAATTAAGTACTAATTTCAAACCTAATTATCAAAGCAGTAATATTGAAATAGTGAATAATAATGTTGTTTTAAATATTATTTTCTTGGTACTTTTAGGTTTAACGACTCTTTTTGGTTTAATGTTAATAATATTTATTATTAAATCTTCTTATAAAAAAAATAAAACTCTTCCTATATATGATAAATTAATTAAGGATTTAAAAAATGATTTTAACTATGAAATTAGTGAAATATCAACTTTGATTGATAGTGATAATGAAGGCCAATATTTATACTTAGATGTGGTATCTTTTAAAGAGTTATTTGACTTAATAAAAACTAGTATTGAGAAAAAAATATTTTGGAATGAAAAATTATATATAGATAAGAAAAATAGAATAAATAATAGGATAAGTTGGTTTTTTGTATTTTTAAGCGATAAACAAGTCGCAAGATTTATAGTTGATGAAAATAAATTAAATGAAGAGTATCTAGAAGATGAAGATATTCTTAAAAAATACAAAGGCTAATTATGTTAATAAAAAGAAGTAAAAAAAAATTCCATCTTAAAAAATACTTTGGCCCCATTGTTTTTATAATTATTATAACCCTGATAACTTACACAACAATCGCAAGTGCGGTTTTAAATGCCACTTTACAAATTGCCGGTGATGCTGATTTTGTTCCGGATCATACTGTTATTACTAACTTTGCCTATACTGGAGCATGTGAAACTTTTGTTGTACCTAAAAGTGGCATTTATAAATTAGAAACTTGGGGTGCGCAAGGAGGCAATCCTAGTTCTGGTATGAATGGGTATGGTGGTTATGCAACAGGAAAAGTTACTTTATATCAAGATACTACTTTATATGTTTGCGTTGGGGGGCAAGGAAAAACCGGAGCGTCAATTGAAACAGATCAAATTCTAGCTGGAGGCTTTAATGGGGGCGGTAATGCCTGGGGTTTTTCCGATGGAAACAATGGCTCTGGGGGTGGAGCAACTGATATTAGAATTGGAGCTAATTCTTTATATGCTAGAGTAATAGTTGCTGGCGGGGGCGGGGGCGCTGTTTCAGCTGGAGCTGGTACCCAACGAGGTCATGGGGGTGGAACTAGTGGTTTAACAGCTCAAACTTCTTTTGGGGGCGGATGCTCAGCTAATGGGGGTACTCAAAGTGCTGGAGGCACTGGAAATAATTGTGGCTCAGGGTTTACACCAGGTTCAACCGGAACTTCTTATGATAGTAAGTTTGGCTTAGGTGGAAATGGTAGAAATGTTGGTATAACTGAAAACCGTTCTGGCGGCGGGGGTGGCTGGTATGGCGGTGGATCATCATTTGTTGTTGGCGGGGGTGGTTCTGGCTTCGTTTGGATAACCGGAGCAAGTGTTCCAACTGGATATACCTTAACTCCCTATCATTATTTAAATGAAACCCAAAATATTGATGGCGGAAGTTCAATGCCTAAATATGATGGTACTGGAAATATGACAGGGAATGCTGGTAATGGCTATGCCCGAATAACCTTTACTAAGCCATCTTTAAATAAAATAAAATTTTATTTAAATGGCTCTGCCGATATTGAATTAAATATTGGGGGCACTTATACAGAAAGTGGAGCTAGTTTATATATTAATGGAGTTAATAATTCCGCTAATGTAACTACAACGGGAACAGTAAATACTAGTACGGCAGGCACTTATATAATAACCTATACTTATACTTATAATAGTATTGAATATAAATTATTAAGAAGAGTATATGTTAAAGCTCAACTTGCTTCATATATTAAAAATTTCTCTTATACAGGATCGCAACAATCAGATAGTGTTCCTTATACTGGATGGTATAAAGTTGAGGTTTGGGGAGCTGAAGGTGGAAATGGCCAAAATTCAGGCTCCGGAGTTGGCGGCAAAGGTGGCTATACTACTGGTATTGTATGGTTAACATCAGGTACAACTTTATATGCTTATATTGGCCAACAAGGGATTAAATATAGTAGCGGAAATTATGCTCCTGCAACATTTAATGGTGGTGGTGGTGGTGGACAAAACTATTTATGTTCATCTTCAGCAGTTCGTGGTGGATCAGGTGGTGGTGCTTCTGATATTAGAATTGGTGGTACTACTTATTATGAACGATTAATAGTTGCTGGCGGTGGTGGTGGTGGTTCTTCTAGAACCGGAATAAATGGTGGGGCTGGTGGTGGTTCAACGGGAAATGATGGTGGTGGTGGCACCGGCGGGGGTAAAGGTGGTACCCAAACTGCTGGTGGATCAGCTGGAACAACAGGCATAAATGAAAGAGATGCTAATCAAAAAAATGGTGGGTTTGGTACTGGGGGATATTCCCATGTATATGTTGTTCCATCAACTGCTAGAACTGCTTATACTGGAAGTGGTGGCGGCGGGGGCTGGTATGGTGGAGGTGCCGGTAATAACTCATCAACCGGATTAATTACATGTGTTGATAATGGTAATGGCGGTGCCGGTGGGGGAGGTTCAAGCTTCATCTGGAAATCAGGAGCATCAACCCCATCTGGATATAATGTTTCTACAAATTATCATATGGGTGGAACAAGTACTACATCAGGTACTAGATCCGGTAATGGTTATGCCACAATAACATTTTTACAACCATAAAATATAAGGAGGAAAATTATGGCAGATAAAAAATTATTAACTAATATAGTTTTAATAACTATTATAATTTCAATTTTAAGTGAAATTATAATATATGCTGCCATAACTCAAAAATTAGATATTAAAGGAAGTACCGAATTTGCCCCTGAGAGTTGGAATCTTAATTTTAAACCATCCTCTTTAAGTGAACCAATTTTGACAAATGGTGCCACAGTTGACACTTTTCCGGCATTATCTGATACTATGATTTCCAATTATAAAATCACCTTGTTTCGACCAGGTTCATCAGCTGCATTTACTTTTAATATTGATAATTCGGGCTATTTAGATTCAATATTAACATCATATGTTTTAGGCACTCCAATTTGTAAAGGAACAAATAATACAAAATTACTTGACGAAAGTATTGTATGTTGCAAGAATTTGGTTTATAATTTAAAGTACGTGAGTGGTGATTTAGAGATAAATAATTTAGTAGCTGGAAATGATGTAGCATTATACGATCAATTAAAAAAACAAACATCAGTTAAGGTCGAATTAAAATTAAAATATTTAGATTATGCCCAAGTACCCAAAAATAAAGTTACCATTACTGGATTAGATTCATATTTGATTTATAGCTCAAAGTAATATCAATTCATTTACGATTTAATCCTATATTAAAATAGGTTTAAATATAAAATATTTAAAAAGATTTTTCTTTTTGAATTAGAAAGAGGTAAAAGGTATGACAAACAAAAAAACTTTAGCATTCGCAGCAGTAATAGCAACTGTAACTTCACTTTTCTTTGGAGCAATTGGTTATGCTGCATTAACACAAAGACTAGACATTCAAGGAAGTGCAGAATTTGTGCCAGAAACATGGCAAGTAAATTTTAAAGCAGCTTCTTTAAGTGCACCTACTTTAACAAAAACTGCAACTGTAACTACAGCACCTACATTATCAGATACTGTTATTGGGGATTTTGAAGTTGCTATAACTCAACCAGGTTCTTCTGTAACATATACTTTTGATATCGAAAATACTGGTACTTTAGATGCGGAATTAACTTCATTTGTTTTAGGTACACCTACTTGTACTGGGACTGTTGGCGATACAAAAGCAGCTGATGAGGCACTTGTTTGCAGTAGTAACTTAACATATACTTTAAAATATGTTAGTGGTGATTTAACAACAAATGGTTTAACTGCAGGTAATGCTGTGGCAGTCAATGACATGCTAAAAAAAGCAACTACAGTTAAAGTGGAATTGAAACTTGACTTTTCAAGTTCAGCTACATCAAACCCATCTGCAGCAGTTGCAATAGATGGTCTAGACTCATATTTAATATATTCTGCTCAATAATATATCTTTAAAAGAAAGTACTTGCTTTTAAAGTTTAAAAGAAAGGAAAAATGATATGGTAGACAAAAAAACTATAATGTTGACTGCCCTTATAGCTGTATTTGCATCAGTTATAACGGGAATAGTAGCATATGCCGCATTAACTCAAAGATTGGATATTAAAGGTTCTGCTGAATTTGTACCTGAAACATGGCAAGTTAATTTCAAAGCATCTTCTTTAAGTAACGCTATAATAACAGGAGGTGCAACAGTAACAAATGCTCCAATATTTTCAGATACTATTATTAAAGATTATTTAGTTGTTTTGACTAAACCAGGAGATTCAATAGCTTATACATTTGATCTTGAAAATACCGGTACTTTAGATGCCAAATTAACTTCTTTTGCTTTAGGAGCACCAATTTGTACAGGAACAACAGGTGAAACAAAAGCAGATGATGAAGCAATTGTATGTAGTGATAATTTAACATATA
Source organism: uncultured Muribaculaceae bacterium (assembly GCA_964655835.1). Classification (GTDB taxonomy): domain Bacteria; phylum Bacillota_I; class Bacilli_A; order RF39; family UBA660; genus DUUS01. The sequence continues at coordinate 10,372 of CAZZNR010000011.1, forward strand.
CTTTAAAATATGTTAGTGGTAACCTAGCATCAAACAATTTAACTGCTGGTAATTCAGTTGCAGTTAATGATATGCTAAAAAAGGCAACATCAGTTAAAGTGGAATTAAAATTAAATTATGCAAATGAAGGTATTCTTCCTTATACTTCAGTTGCAATAAATGGTTTAGATACATATTTAATATATAGTTCACAATAAGAATTACTAATTAAGGTGGAATGAAGGCGGAATGAATGAAAGGATATAAGAAATTATTATATATTATTTTAATAATGTCTATTATTTTAATAATTAATAGCTTTATGCAAATATTTAATTTTTTTACTTATTTTCTTTTTTTGTTGGCATCTTTTTTAATAGTAAAAAAACTAATGGGAATAGAAAAAGAAGATTTTCCAGATAAGAAAGAAATAATACTTGTTTTAGTAATTAGTATATTGCTTTATTATGTTTTAACATACTCAACAGTATTTTTCTGGGGAATATTAAAAAATCGAGTAATATTTTCTTATAACTTATTTTTAAATACTATTATTCCCCTTTTTCTAATAATTATAATTACTGAGCTTTTAAGATTTATAATTATTAGAAAAGGAAGAGGATACAAATCAATATGGATTCTAGCTATTTTATTTTTTACTTTGATAGAAATTGCCATTAAAATAAAAGGCTATGATTTTAATCTTGGAATTGATGTTTTGAAATTTTCTATCGAAGTATTTGCTCCTAGCCTAATAAAAAATATCTTATTATGTTACTTAGTTAATAGAGTAGGATATAAATCTACTATAACTTTTAGAATACTATTTGAAGTTCCCCTTTATTTATTGCCATTTTTCCCTAACTTAGGAATATTTATCGACTCTATTTTAAAAATTATTTTTCCTGCTATATTATTATTTGTATTTTTATATAAATATTCAATACCTGACAAATATGAAAAAATAAAAGAAAAAAGC
>CAZZNR010000011.1:11339-11916 GCA_964655835.1 uncultured Muribaculaceae bacterium
GAAGTTGTTGAAGTGACTAAAAAAGCCAATCAAAAATTCCTAAAAAAATTGGTTACTGTTCTATAATAATTATCTTTTTAACTGTAGTTACTTTAACTAGCGCCAAATTCAATTTATTTACCATTGTAATAGGATCAGGAAGTATGAAACCCATTTTAAATAAAGGAGATGTTGTTTTAGTTCAAAAAATAAATCCCGATTCTTTAAATAAAGGGGATATCATAATATTTAAACATGATAGGAGAACAGTAATTCATAGATTAATAGACATAAAACATTTAGATGGTGAATCTTATTATTATACCAAGGGAGATGCAAATAAAGATGCCGATGATTATGGAATTAATGGAGATGATATTGTTGGAAAATGTGCATTTACCATAAAATATTTAGGGTATCCTACAATATGGATTAATGATAAAATAAAACAATGAGATAAAAAATCTCTTGTTTTATTTTAAGCCAAAATTATGGCTTTTATCTACTTTATTATTGTCAAATTGATAAATAGTACTACCATAAATTTCATTAAACTTTTGTTCATATTCTTCTTCAAATAAAATTTTAAAGATAGAAA
>CAZZNR010000011.1:11926-12336 GCA_964655835.1 uncultured Muribaculaceae bacterium
TTTTTTAATTATGTCAGCTGATTTATCTTTTGATCCATCATCAACAAAAATCAGTTCATATTCTTCTTCTTGTTGCTCAACATAATTCAGTAAAGTATCAATCGTTGCTTGAATGCCAGCTTCTTCATTAAAAACCGGCAAAACGATAGAAATTAATTGATTTTTTTGTTGATCTAAATCATAATTATTTATATTAAAATCATTTAAATAGTATCTATTATAAAATAAATCCGTTAAATCTAAATCAATTAAAGTATTTATTCCTTTTTGATTAAAATATTCAGCAACTCTTCTTACACAATCAGAATGGTTATAACCTCCAATCACTATTTGATCAACGTGCCCAACTTTATTAAAAATATCTTTTTCACTTGGATACTTTATTTCGTGATCATTTTTTTTCATATTAA
>CAZZNR010000012.1:0-11864 GCA_964655835.1 uncultured Muribaculaceae bacterium
ATAAAGAAAAAAGCAGGTGAATAAAATTGAAACTACTTAGAATAAGCATCCACGGTTTCAAAAGTTTTGCTGATAAAGTAACAATTGATATAAAAGATGGTATAACTGGAATAGTAGGGCCTAATGGTAGTGGTAAAAGTAATATTGTTGATGCTATAAAATGGGTTTTAGGTGAGCAATCAATTAAAGATTTACGTGGAGATAAAACCATGCTCGATGTAATTTTTAATGGCTCAAAATCAAGAAAACCATTAACTAGAGCTTGGGTATCTTTAACTTTTGATAATAGTGATTATTATTTAAATACTGATTTAGGAGAAGTAGAAATAAAAAGAGTATTATACTCAACTGGTGATAATGAATATTATCTTAATAATGAAATTGTAAGATTAAAAGATATAACTAATTTATTTATTGATTCAGGTACTAGTGTTAATTCTTTATCGATTATTTCTCAAGGTAAAATAGGGGATATTGTCAATAGTAAACCTCAAGAAAAGAGATTTATCTTAGAAGAAGCAGCTGGGGTATTAAAATACAAAAAAAGAAAAGAAGAATCATTAAGAAAATTAGATAAGACTGATGATAATTTGACTAAAATTAATTTAATAATTGATGAATTATCAGTTAACTTAGAACCTCTTAAATTGCAAGCTGAAACTGCTACTAAATATTTAACTTACAAAGAATCACTAGAAAATACCGAAAAAGCCTTACTTGCCTATGATATTAAAAATTTAAGTCAAAGTTATGAAGAATATAAAGCAAAATCAGAACACTTAAATAATGAATTATTAACGATTGATAATAGTAATAATATTGATGCGATTAAAATCGAAAAACTAAAATTAAAATTATTAAAATTAGATGAAGAAATTAATGCTAAGCAAGAACTTTTACTTGAATTATCTAATAATTTAAGTTTAATTTCATCTGAAAAACAAGTTATGTTAGAACGAAAGAAATATCAAGTTGACGATTTAAAATTAGAAGCTAATATAATTAATTTAAAAGAAAAAGAATTAGAATATAAAAATAATCTTAAATTAACGAAAGAAGAAATAAATAATAAAGAAAAGGAATTAAAAGAAAAAACCGAAATTAATAATAATTTAGTTCAAGAATTGAAATCTTTTAATATCAAAAGAAATATCTTACTTAATGATTTATCATTACTTGTTAAAGAAGATTTAGCTATTAAAAATAAGATTGATATTTTAAAAGATAATATTGAAAGTGATAATAAATTACCTTTAGCAGTAAAAAGTATTTTAAATAATGTTAGATTAAATGGTATCCATGATTGTTTAGGTAAATTAATCGAAACTGAGGAAAAGTATAGTACAGCAATTGATATTACTTTAGGTTATTTAGCTAATGTTATTATTGTTGATAATGAGATAAATGCTAAAGAAGCCATTAATTATTTAAAAAGTAAATCTTTAGGGAGAGCAACTTTCTTTCCGATAAATGCCATTAAACCTCGGGGAGTAGATGCTACTACCTTAAGTAAAATTAATAATGATCCGGCTTTTATTGGTAAAGCTTCCGATTTAGTAAAATACAATTCCATCTATCGCAATATTGTTTTGAATCAATTAGGAAATGTAATCATTGTTGATAATTTAACTAATGGATCTCGCATCAGCAAATTAATCAATTTTATGTATAAAATAGTTACTTTAGAAGGAGATGTTATTGCGGCAGGAGGTAGTATTACCGGCGGATCTACTAATAAAAGTTTAGGTTTAGCATCGCAAAAGTTTGAATTAGAAAAATTATTATACCGTGCCGAAGCGAAAGTAAAAGAACTTAAATTAAAAGAAGAAGAAGTTAATGAAAATAATGATAATGTTAAAATTTTAGAAAATAGAATATTTGAAAGTACTAATAATATTAATTATTTGAAAGAAAATATTTTAAGAAAAAATAATGCTTTAACTTCTTTAGAAAATGAATTAAATGTTATTTTAAACGAACAAAAAGGTACGACGGGAATATTAAATAATAATATTGATCAAGAAATCGATAAAATACTTAAAGAATATTATAATGTTAAATCCCAAAAAGAGAATCTTGAATTAACTATTAATAATTTAAAGGTAAATAAAACTGATTTACAAACCGAATTAAATGAAATTGAAATAATTAATCGCAAAGAAAATAGTGATTATAATAAAAAATTAAATGAATTAAAAGAAGTAGATGTTTATTTAGGAAGATTAGATACTAAATTAGATAATTTATTACTTAGACTTAATGAAGAATATGGTATAACTTATGAAAAAGCCATTAAAGAATACCCTTTATTAGAAGATGAAAAAGTATCACGAAGTAAAGTCAATGCTTTAAAACATGATATAAAATTATTAGGAGAAGTTAATACTGGTTCAATTACCGAATATGAAAGAATAAATACGAGATATACTTTTTTAACTAATCAAAAAGAAGATTTAATGACCTCCATAAATGATATTCTAGCCGTTATAAATGAATTAGATCAAATTATGAAAGAAAAACTAACTATTACTTTTGCTGAGTTAAGTAAAGAATTTAGTAAAGTGTTTAATTTATTGTTTAAAGGTGGAACCGGTAAATTAATATTAACAGATGCTAAAGATATTTTAAATACCGGTTTAGAAATTCAAGCTGAGCCACCCGGCAAAGACATTAAAAGTACAAGACATTTATCTGGGGGAGAATCCACTTTAACTGCTATTGCTTTATTATTTGCAATTCTAAATATTAGAACAGTACCATTTTGTGTTTTAGATGAAGTAGAAGCTTCTTTAGATGAAGCAAATGTTGATATATTTGGTAATTATTTAAAAAAATTAAATTCTAATACCCAGTTTATTATTATTACTCATAAGAAAAGAACGATGGAATATATTAATAACTTATATGGTATTACCATGCAAGAATCAGGTATATCTAAATTAGTTAGTGTTAAACTAGATTAAAAGGTTGGTTTCAACCTTTTTTATTTGACATAATATTTATTAAAAAAATTATATATTAATAATAGGTGAGTTTATGAAAAAAAGATTTATTGCTCGGCAAAGACCTAATTATAAAATATTAAGAATAATTATTTGTTTATTTATTATTTATTTGACATGTTTTTTAACTGTTAAATTTTTATTTAAAACTCAAATTAGTATTAGTGATGAAAAAAGAGTAAATGAATATTTAGCTATTGCTTCTAATAATCTGATTGGAGAAATATCGGTTATTGATTTATTAAATATGAATTTAGTAAGTCCTAATACTTTTTTAAAATTATCTTTTAGTAATTTTAAAAAATTAGAATATCCCAAACCAAATACTACTCTTAAAGTAAGCAAAGAAATTCCCGAACCAATTATTTATATTTATAACACTCATCAAACCGAAAATTATGCCCCTGGTAGTTTAAGCATATATAATATTACTCCTACCGTATATATGAGCTCCGTAATGCTCCAAAAAGCTTTAGAAAAAAAAGAAATTTATTCAATTGTAGAAGAAGCTGATATAAAAGCAATTTTAAGAATTAATAATTGGTCTTATGATGAATCATATAAAGCATCAAGACTATTATTAGAGGAAATTCCGAAAAATTATCCCAGTATAAAATATTATATTGACGTTCATCGTGATAGTGTTACGGATCATTATGTTGAGGATGATAAATCATATGCTAAATTAATGTTTGTTATCGGCATGAATCATAATAAATATTTAGAAAACGAGAAACTGATGGTTAGGCTTTACAATTATATTAAAGATAATAAACCCGGCATAATAAAAAATAATTATTATGGTAAAAATAGTATCTATAATCAAAGCTTTCATATCAATACTATTTTAATTGAAGTAGGAGGGGTAAAAAATACGATTGATGAAGTATATAATAGTGTTAATATTTTAGCTGATGCAATTGAGCATATAATAGGTGAAAATAATGGATAAAAAACCAAATAACCGATTTAAAATTATCTTTTATATTATTTTGTTAACTTTCTGTATGGTATATTTTTCTGGTAAAACCGGATATTATGAAACTAATTTACAAAAAAATACTTTACTTACAAGTGATGCTATTAAAGATTTTGAAAAAGATATTGCTGATGGAAAAGCTGTTGATATTAAAGATTATATTAAAGCTGATATTAATGATTATCGTAATTCCTATTCAAACCTAGGTTTTACGATAAGTAAAACAATAGATGCTATCTTAACTGATGGAGTTGGTAAAATAACTAAATTTTTAAAAACATTATTTACTTAGAAAGGTTATTATGAATAAATTAAAAATTATTAAGAATGTTGATATAAAAAATATGTTAAAAATAATTAAAAAGATAAGTAATAAAACCCAAAAACATTATTTAATTATTTTTTTTGATATAATCTTTTGTGCCATATTTTATGGAGCTGGTTATTATGATTATCAGGAATTTGAATTTTATAACTTAAATCACCGCCAAAGAAAAACTTATTTAACAAGAATTAAAAATAACAAGATTATTAAAAAATACAATAACCAACTTTCTTTTTATAAATTTGATAATAAAAAAGAGTTTAATAAATTATTTAAAGATTATATTAAAAGAGCTTATTTAGTAATTGATGAATATAAATATGACCAGTTTAAAGATTTTACTAAAAAATATAAAATATTAATAGTAAAACCAATAGTTGGTGAAGGGGGGAAAGGTATTCAAAAAATTAAAATAAATAGTAAAACTAATTTAAAAATTTTATTTAATAATCTACTTGATAGAAAACAAATACTAATTGAAGAGTATATTAATCAACACCATGTAATTAATAAACTATATCCAAAAGCAGTTAATACTTTAAGAATATTTACTTTTTATGATGATAAAAAAGTTCATATTCTCAATTCGGTTTTAAAAATAGGTAATGGTGGTGTGACTGATAATTTTTGTAGTGGGGGAATGTATTCTTTTGTTGATGATAATGGTAAAGTAACTAAACCAGCAATTGATCAAAATGATAATATATATTATATTCATCCGATTACTAAAAAAGATATTTTAGGTTTTGAAATTCCGTTGTATCAAGAAACTTGTCAATTATTAAAAAAAGCAGCTAAAATTGTTCCAGAAGTTAAATATATTGGTTGGGATGTTGCTATTACTAATAAAGGACCTATAATTATTGAAGGTAACTGTTTTCCTGGAATATTTCAAATTAAGCCCAGTTTAAATAATAATAAGGAAGGTTTAATACCAAAATATCAAAAAGTAATGGAAATAAAGTAATAATAGTTGAATTAGAAGCAAATCTTTAGTATAATTATTTTGCTTCTTGAAATAGGTCCTCGTAGCTCAGTAGGATAGAGCATACGCCTTCTAAGCGTACGGTCGGGCGTTCGAATCGCTCCGAGGACGCCATAAGATTTTAAATATAAGGTAAAACCTTATATTTTTATTTGGCTATTTATAGCATTCTAAAATAAACTATGCTAAAATATTAATGGTGATAGATATGCAAAAAGTTATTTTAACTGGTGATCGTCCAACGGGAAGATTACATTTAGGCCATTATGTTGGTAGTATTCAAAATAGAGTTATTTTACAAAATTCTGATGAATTTCAGAAAATTTTTATTATGATTGCTGATGCTCAAGCTTTAACTGATAATGCCAATAATCCCGATAAAGTTAGAGATAATATTATTCAAGTAGCTCTTGATTACTTAGCTTGTGGTCTTGATCCCAATAAGAGTACTATTTTTATTCAGTCCCAAATCCCTGAATTAACTGAATTAACTTTTTATTATTTAAATTTAGTTACTTTATCAAGATTACAAAGAAATCCTACGGTAAAATCAGAAATTAAGCAAAGGAGCTTTGAAAAAAGTATTCCGGTAGGATTCTTAACTTATCCAATTAGCCAAGCAGCTGATATTACAGCTTTTAAAGCAACTCATGTTCCCGTAGGTGATGATCAATTACCAATGATTGAGCAAACTCGGGAAATTGTTCGAACCTTTAATAATATTTATCAAAAGACTTTAGTTGAACCGGAAGCTATTTTGCCTCAAAATAAAATTTCTAATAGATTACCAGGAATTGACGGTAAATTAAAGATGAGTAAAACTTTAAATAATTGTATTTATTTATCAGACAGTCCTGAAGAAATAGAAGCTAAAGTAATGAAAATGTTTACTGACCCTAATCATTTAAAAGTTGAAGATCCTGGAAATACAACTAATAATCCCGTCTTTATCTATTTAGAAGTATTTGCATTTGATGATCATTTTAAAAAATATTTACCAGAATATAATAATTTAACTGAATTAAAAGCCCATTATGAAAAAGGTGGTTTAGGAGATGTTAAAATAAAAAAATTCTTAAATAATATCTTACAAGAATTATTAAAACCAATTAGAGAAAAGCGACAAGAATTAGAAAAAGATCCGGCTAATATTATTAATATTTTATATGAAGGTACTTTAAAAGCTCAAAAAGAAGCTCAAATCACTTTAAATAGTGTTAAAAACGCCATGAGGATAAATTATTTTAAAGATAAAAATTTTCTAAATAATTATAATTCTAATATTATCTCCAAAGATAAATGATAAAACACCAATTTGGTGTTTTTTATTATTTGAAAAATATATTAATTAATTAATATATGTTATACTTAAGAAGTATTCGATAGAATTTATCATAAAAAATAGAATAAAATTATTTAAAGAACAAGGAAAAGATGTCAGATGAAATTAAATATTAAAGAGTTAAAATTAAAAGTAATTAAAGGAGTTAGTAAAGTTCATTACGAATTTAATGAAGAAGCTCCTTGGTTAAAATATTATGATGATTTAAATTATCCTAAAAGGATAGATTATCCTAAATGTACCTTATATGAGTTATTAAGAGATTCAGTTAATAAATATCCTAATTATTATGCTTATGAATATTTTGGTTTTAAAGTAACTTTTCGAAAATTTAATGAAAAAATTAGAAGATGTGCTATGAGTCTTCAAAGCATTGGAGTTACTAAAAAAGATACGGTTACGATTTTAATGCCAAATACTCCTGAGGCCATTATAATGTTTTATGCCTGTAATTTAATTGGGGCAGTAGCAAATATGGTTCATCCTTTATCAAGTGAAGGTGAAATAGAATTTTGTCTTAATAAAGCTCAGAGTAATTATATCTTAGCTTTAGATGCTCTTTATGATAAGTTATATGCTATAAAAAATAAAGTAAAATTAAATAAAATAATATTAGCTAGGGTAAATGAGAGTATGCCGCTAGTTACTTCATCACTTTTCTGGCTAACAAAGGGGCGGAAAATTAAAACGGAGTATGGTCATACTACCAACGTTGTTAAATGGAAAGATTTTATTTACCAAGGGAAAAACGAGAATTTAGTGGAAAGTAATAAAGGACCTGAAGAATTAGCCGTTATTTTGTATAGTGGAGGAACTACGGGCACTCCAAAAGGTATTATGCATAGTAGCTATAATTTCAATGTTTCAGCTTTGCAAAATAGAATTATTTGTCCAGGAGTTGAACCGGGAAATTGTATTTTATCTATTATGCCAATATTTCATGGTTTCGGATTAGCTATTTGTTTTCATACAGTATTAGTGGCGGGAATGAAAGCTATTATAATTCCAAAATTTTCACCCGAAGATTTTGGTAAATTAATTAAAGTATATAAACCCAATTTTATTCTTGGGGTTCCTACTTTGTTTGAAGCCTTACTTCAAACTGATTTAAAACCTAATGGTTTATCATTTGTTAAAACCTTTGTAGCAGGAGGAGACACTTTAAATTCCGAATTACAAGAACGGATAAATTTATTTTTTAAAGAGCATGGATGTCAAAGCGAAATAAGAGTTGGTTGGGGAATGACGGAGTGTGTATCATCGGCAACTGTTACTCCAGCGGGAAATTTTTTGCCTGGGAGTATCGGGATTCCCAATCCTGATAATTACGTAAAAATTGTTAAACCAAATACAGAAGAAAATGCTTATTATGATGAAGATGGGGAAATATGTGTTTCAGGGCCAACTGTTATGTTAGGTTATCTTGATGATAAAAAAGAAACTAATCTAGTTTTAAGAAAACATGAAGATGGGAAATTGTGGCTTCATACTGGAGATATGGGCTCTATGAATAAAGATGGTATGATATTTTTTAAATCACGAATTAAAAGGATGATTATTTCATCAGGTTATAATGTTTATCCTAATCATGTTGAGAATGTTATTAATTCTCATCCCAAAGTATTAACTTCAATTGTTATTGGAGGGCCTCATCCTTATAAAGGAGAAATTGTTAAAGCTTATGTAGTTTTAAAACCGACCTATAAACATAATGTCAAAATAGATCAAGAAATTAAAGAACATTGTAAAAAGAATTTATCTAAATATATGTTACCATCCACTATTGAATACCGTGAAACCTTACCGGTAACTAAATTGGGAAAAAACGATTATCGTAGTATTAAATAAATATTACGATTTTTTTAGATATTTTATTAAATAATTTAAAAGCCAAATTGGGGTTTTAATAATTATTTTTAAATCATACCAAAAAGACATATTATCATAATATATTTCATCATATTTTAGTTTGTCTTTATGACTAACCGTTTGAGCTCCCCTTGCTTGTGATAAACCAGTTACGCCGGGTTTTACTAAATATCTTTTGCCACTAATTTTTCCGGGAGGTAACTCTTCATTAATAATAAATGGTCTTGGTCCAACAAAAGACATATTGCCTATTAAAATGTTAAATAATTGAGGTAATTCATTTATTCTAGTTATATCTAATATTTTAGATGTTTTAGTATATCTTATATTATCTGGCATTCCTCTAGTATTTAAAGTTTTAGTTCGAAATTTATACATTTGATAAGGTTTTCGGTATCTTCCTTCTCGGGGAGTAAACTCATAAAATATTGGTCTTCCTAAATCAAAATAAATAATTATCCCAGTAATAATCATAATTGGAAATGTAATAATGATTAATATGATAGCTAGAATAATATCAAATATTCTTTTAAAGTATTTTCGGTACATATTAATCCTCCTAAAATTCTAAAATAATCCTATCATAATGTTTTTAAAATAACAATCTTTACTCTTAATCGTTTATTTGATAATATATTATTATAGGAGTGAGAAAAAATGTTAAAAGATTTAATCAATAAAGAAGTAAATGTTTGTTATGAAGTAGGTTATAATTATAAAAATATAAAAGGAACGGTTACAAAAGTTACGAGTGATTATTTAACATTAGATAATAAAGTATTAATCTCCACCAAAAAAATAATTAAAGTTATTGTAAAAGTAAAAAAGTAAAGTTTTAATAAAAAAGGGATGATAAAAGTGAAAGTATTAGTAATTGGTAAACCAACTTATAATTTTATAATACCACTAGATAATTTTATTACTGAAGGAGCTAAGTTAAGTATTGTTGATAAAATTGAACAAGCAGGTGGAGCTTCAGTATATGCAGCATCATTATTAGGTAAGTGGGGCGTAAATGTATCCTATACCGGTTTGGTTAGTAATGATCCTTATGGGGCAAAAATAAAATCTCATTTAGATAGTTTTAATGTTGATACTAAATTTTTGGAAATTAATTATGAAAATCCCAATTGTACTAGTACTAATTTTATTATTTTAAATAAAACTAATGGTAGTAGTACCGAAGTAAGAAGAAATAATCCTGAATTAAATCTAACTAAATATAAATATGATTTTGTACCTGATTATATCATTATGGATGGAACCGATCCAGATGGTTCAATGGCGGCTTTAAATAATTATCCTCAAGCCACTAGTATTTTATTTGCTAATAGGATATCAGAAAAATTATATGATATAAGTAAAAAATGTAATTATGTAGTAGCAAACTCAACTTATGCTAAAGCTTTAACAAAATTAGAATTAGAGGTTAAAAGACCTAAAGCTTTAGTTAATTTTATGCAAAAAATAAAAGATTTAAATAAAGCACAGTATGTTATTATGATGAGAGAGTATGGGGTTTTATATACAAGTGATAATAAAGTAAAAATGATACCAGCTATCCAAATTGAAAAAAAAGAAGATGATACTCATGGGGGATATATCTTTTTCGCAGCATTTGTATATGGAATGATTAATAATTATGGCATTGATAATAGTGTGAAGATTGCTAATATAGCTGCTGGTTTATCATTAACCAAAGTAGGTAGTATAAATGCCATGTTGGATTTAGCTGATATTTTAAAAATAGCTGGCTTAAAAGAAGTTACAGAAGAAACTGCCACTTCTGAAGTATTAGAATAATGAATCCTTTTTTAAATATATTTCCTAAGTTAGATGTTCACGGGTTTACATCAGATTCAGTTATTTTCCCCGTTAGTGATTTTATTAATGATAATTTAAAATTGGGAAATAATAAAATAGTAATAGTTCACGGTTTAGGAAAAGGTATTTTAAAAAATACCATTCGAAATCATTTTGGTAAAGATCAAAGAGTAAAAAAAATATATGGTGATTCATTTAATTTAGGGATCACTATTATTGAATTAAATAAATAATTATGGTAAGATAAAAAGCCTAGGTGATTAGCATGTTTGTAGATGAAGTCATAATAAAATTAAAAGCTGGAAAAGGGGGCGATGGATGCACCTCTTTTCGGCGTGAAAAATATGTTGAATTAGGTGGTCCTGATGGTGGTAACGGAGGAAAAGGATCAGATATTATTTTTAAAACTGATTCATCACTTCGAACCTTAATTGATTTAAAAATGCTTAAATTAATAAAAGGTAAAAAAGGCGTAAATGGTTCAGGAGCTAATAAAACGGGTGCTAATGCTGAAGATATTATTATCAAAATACCTCAAGGAACCACAATAATTAATTATGATACAAATGAAGTTATTGTTGATTTAGTTAATCAAGATGAAGAACAAATTATTGCCAATGGCGGTCGAGGGGGCCGGGGAAATAAAGCTTTTGCCAATAATGCCAATAGGGCTCCGCGGATTAGTGAGTTAGGTCAACCTGGTCAAGAAATAACAGTTAAATGTGAATTAAAAATGCTAGCTGATGTAGGTTTAATTGGTCTACCTAGTGTTGGTAAAAGTACCATATTAAGTATGATTAGTAATGCTACTCCTAAAATAGCACCTTATCATTTTACCACTCTATCTCCCAATTTAGGGGTAGTTAAAATTTATGGGGATACTTTTGTAATGGCTGATTTACCTGGTTTAATTGAAGGAGCTAGTGAAGGTCTTGGATTAGGTCATAAATTTTTAAAACACGCTATGCGCACGAAAGTAATTGCCCATGTTATTGATATGGCTGGTTCTGAATTAAGAAATCCAATCGAAGATTATGAACTTATTATTAAAGAAATATCAAAGTATGATAATAAATTAGTTAATAAAAAAAGGGTTATTATTGCTAATAAGATGGATTTACCAGAAGCTAAAGCCAATTTAAAAAAATTTAAAGATAAATATCCAAATGAAAAAATATTTGCTATTAGTGCTATTAAAAATGAAGGTTTTAAAGACTTGTTAATTTATTTAAATAAATTAGTTAAAGAAGTTGAATTAGAACCTTTATATGAAAATCATAAATCGCATATTTTATATAAATTTCAAGAAGAAAATCCATATGAAATAACTAAGGAGAATAATATTTGGGTAATAAAAGGTAAAGAAATAGAAGATTTACTTTTAATGACTCGTTTTGATGAAGATGAAAGTGTTACAAGATTTGCTCGTAAATTAAAAGGTATGGGAATTGATGAGAAACTCGAATCTTTAGGAGCAAAACGCGGTGATGAAGTAAAAATATTAGATTTTATATTTAATTTTAAAGATTAAATTTTTA
>CAZZNR010000013.1:0-10811 GCA_964655835.1 uncultured Muribaculaceae bacterium
CAATATTACCTGGGACTAATATTTCTTTCGGTAATAATTGTTTATCATAAAAATTAATTAAGTATTCTAAAAAAGTTTCTTCGATATTTCCTACTAATTCAATAATCTTTTGATGTCTTTCAAACAAAGTTCCTGAACGAATAAAGAAAACTTGAATTGCTAAATAATTATCATGTTCACAATAATTAAATAAATCTAAACTTATATCTTTATTTAAAACTATTTTTTGATCTTTTAATGTAATTTTAATATCATCAATCATTTGTTTATATTCTAAAGCTTTTTCAAAATTCATTAATGAACTAGCTTTATTCATTTCTTCCGTTAATTTCTTTAGAATATCAGTAGCATCACCATTTAAAAAACTTGTTATTTCTTTAACCATTAATATTAATTTTTCTTGATCAACATTATTTTTACAATAACCTAAACATTCACCTATATGATAATATAAACAATAATCTTTCTTTAACGTTTCACATTTTCTTAAAGGATATAAACGATTTAACATATAAACTGTTCTTCTAGCACTGCCAACATTAGGAAATGGTCCATATAAATTATTTTTATTTTTCTTTAAACTAACATTTCTTACTACTCTTAAAAGAGGATATTTATCTTTGGTAAATTCAATATAAGGATAACTTTTATCATCTTTTAATAAAATATTATATTTAGGATTGAATTTTTTAATTAAATTAAGTTCTAAAATAAATGATTCTAGTTCTGTTTCAGTTACAATATATTTAAAATAAGCTATTTCACTAACCATTTTAGCTGTTTTACCAGTATTAAGCATACGAAAATAAGAACTTAATCTTCTCTTTAAGTCTTTAGCTTTGCCAATATAAATAATAATATTATTTTTATTATACATTTGATAAGACCCTGGACTATTAGGAACTAATTTTAATTCTTCTTTAAACATAAAAATCACTGTTTATATTATACCGCAAATATTGATAATTTATAGTATAATTAAATTGGTGATAAAATGAAATTAATTAATACTTCTCTGGTGGAAGAAAAGAAAAGTAAATTTTATGGATATTTATATGAAATAGCTGATTTAGAAGAAATAAAAATAATCTTAAATAATTTAAAAAAAGAACATAAAAAATTAAGACATGCTCCATATGCTTATAAATTTTATAATACAGCTGGTAAAACAGATGATAAAGAACCAGCTAATACAGCCGGAATACAAATCTTAAATGTTTTAGAAAGAAATAACTTAAATAATCACTTACTTATTGTTATAAGATATTATGGTGGAGTTAAATTAGGAGCTCCCCTCCTTCTGCGTAGTTATAGTAAAGCCGCAAATTTATGTATAAAATAATCTTTATGACATAATCTTTAATAGGTGATTTAATGAATCAAATAATTAAATATTTGAAAGTAATGGTTATACCAGTTTCATTAATTTTTATTTTTCCGCTGTTATTAGCAATCCTTAATCTATTTAAAATTAGAACTAGTAATATCATAATTCTAATATTTATGATAATAATCTCTTTAATAAGTGGCTATCTTATTGGCCGAAAATCAGATAAAAAAGGTTATTTAAATGGTCTTATGTTAGGAATATTATTATGTTTGTTCTTATTTATCTTTAGTTTATTATATAATAATACCTATACCCTTCATACTTGGCTTTACTATTTAATTATTATAGTATGCTCAAGCATTGGTTCAATGTTTGGCATCCAAAAAAAAGAAACTGATTAAGTTTCTTTTTTTATTATTCTCAATTTTATTTATTTTTAGAATCAATAATAATAGTAACAGGGCCATGATTTTTAATATCTAAAATCATATCTCCTCCAAAAATTCCGGAATAAGTTTTAATATATTGATTTAATTTTGTATTAAATAATTCATATAATTTTAAAGCTTCATTGCCATTCATGGCATTTATATAACTAGGACGATTACCATCTTTAGTAATAGCTTGAAGGGTAAACTGACTTATTGATAGAATTACCCCTTTAATATCAATAATACTTTTATTCATAATTCCTTTTTCATCATCAAATACTCTTAATTTAAGGATTTTATTAACTAAATAATTTATATCTTCTTCAGTATCATCTTTGGCAATTCCGACTAGAATAACAAAACCAATTTTTATTTTATTAATAATTTTATTATCAACAGTTACTTTTCCTTCCTTACATCTTTGAATAACAACTTTCATCTTATTACCTCAGTTATGTATTTTAATTTTTTTAATTCATTAATAAAGTTATTTAATTCTATTTTATCTTTTACTTTTATTTGTAGTTCATAATTAAATAAATAATTATCTTCTTTTTCTTTAATACTACTAATTGCTATGTTTTTTAAACTAGCTTTAGTAATTATATCAATAACATGATTTTTGTTAGAATTAGTTTTAATGAATAAATTAGTATTAAATTTATTAACAGCTTCTTTAGTATTCCAGCTTACATCAATTAACCTTTCGGTAATATTTTTCACATTTAGACAATTTTTTTTATGAACTGTTACGCCTTGACCTTTCGTAATATAACCAATAATATCATCACCTGGAACCGGATTACAGCAAGCTCCCACTGATACTAAAATATTATCAATTCCCGAAACAATAATATTATTTTTATAATTAATTTGATTATGATCTTTATGTAAACGATTTAATAAAATATCTTCAACTGATTTTTTATCTTCGTCAATCAAATTAATAATATAAGTTGCCGTATATCTTAAAGAACCAATACTTAATAATAAATCATCATAATTACCTAATTTTAAATCTTTTAAGATTTTATTAGTATTTTGTTCTTTTAAAATTTCATTAATACTTAACTTTTGTTTGCGAATTTCCTTTTCTAGTAATTCTTTACCTCTTTTAATATAGTTTTCACGATCTTTTTTACTAAAATATGATTTTATTTTATTTTTAGCTTGGGTTGTTTTAATAAAGTTTAACCATTCTTTATTAGGTTTAGCTTGATTATTCGTATTTATTTTAATTACATCACCATCATTTAGTTCGTAATTAAGTGGAACAATCGAATTATTAACAATTGCTCCAATTGTTTTATCCCCTATATTTGAATGAATTCGATAAGCAAAATCAATCGGTGTACTACCAATAGGAAGCTCCATAACATCTCCTTTAGGAGTAAAAACATATATTTGTTTACTTAAAAATTCTTCTTCAATATTTTTAGCAAATATTTCATCACTTTTTTCTTCAATATTATTTTCAATTATACTGCGAAATAATTCTAATTTTTGTTCCATTATATGTTGAACATTTTTACCATGTTCTTTATAAGACCAATGTGATGCTCCCCCATTTTCAGCTATTAAGTCCATTTCTTTAGTTCTTAATTGGATTTCAAAGATCCGGCCATCACTACCAAACACCGAAGTATGAAGGGATTGATAATTATTAACTTTAGGCATCGCAATAAAGTCTTTAAATCTTTTGGGAATTGGCCGATATTTAGCATGTATTAAACCAGCTACTAAATAACAATCGCTTTCCGTAGGAAGAATTAAACGCATAGCCAAAATATCATATAAATCAGACCATTTACGTCCTTTAGCTAATTTATTATAAATACTATGAACACTTTTTACTCTAGCTTTTATTTCAAATTTAATATTATGATTAATCAAAATGTCACAAATATTCTTTTTCATATCTTCAAGACTAGCATTAAGTTCTTCTCTACTACCACCTAATTTATCTAATATTTCTTGATATATATCCGATTTTAAATATTTTAAACATAGATCTTCTAGTTCACTTTTAATACTATTTATTCCTAAACGATGAGCGATGGGAATTAAAACATCCATCGTTTCTTTAGCTTTTAACTTTCTTTTATCTTCTGGTAGCGTATAAGCCATTCTCATATTATATAAACGATCAGCTAATTTAATTAATAATACTCTAAAATCCTCACTTAAACCAACTAATACTTTTCTTAAATAAAGATAAGATGATTCATTATTATCTGATAATTTTACTCTTGATAATTTATAAAGATTATCAACAATAATTTTAACTTCAAGGCCAAACTTTTTTTCAATTATTTCAGGAGATATAGCACCTAATTCAATTGTTTCATGCAAAAGAGAAGATGCAATCGTTACCGCATCAACATTTAAATCACAAACAATATCTGCTACATCTAAAACATGATCAATAACACTTTCCCCACTGGTTCTTTTTTGACCATCATGAGTGACTAAAGCAAAATTATAAGCTTCATTTATGAAGCTTTTTTCCTCATCAGTAAAATTTAAATTAGCAATTTTAAATAAAATTTTATCAAATGTAGTCATTATTAACTCTCCTACAAAATATCTTCTTTTAAAGTAGCCTTTTTATCGTTATGTCTTAAATTTGATACATATTCATCAAGAAGGTAGTCAGGAGTTGATAATATATCATTAACTAAATCAAAAAGCGTAATTTTTTTATTTTTATTCCAATAATTATGTCTTAAATAATTCCAAATATCTTCTTCTTTAATATAACTAAAACCATTTCTTTTTAAATCATTAGTTTTCGTAACTAAAGCTGGATAGAGCTTTTTATATAGTTCATCCAATGTATTAAATTTAAATTCCTCCATCTTAATTCTCCCTTAAATAATTATATACTTAATTTCATATATTTATTATATAACATATTTTTTACTTTTTAAAGGGAGATAATAATGAAAAATAAGTTTATTAAAAGTACTTTAATATTAATAATTGGTGGTATTTTAACTAAACTATTTAGTTTTATTATTAAAATATACTTTACCAGGGTTATTGGAACTGAAGGTATTAATATCTATGCCATAATTATGCCAACATATAGTTTACTGATAACTATCACCCAATTGGGGTTTCCCATTGCAATATCTAATATTATTGCTAAAGGTGCTAAATCAGGAAAAAATATTATTTTTTCTGTTGTTCCTATTTCTTTAATCATAAATCTTTTTTTAATTTTAATAGTTGTATTTTCCGCTAAATTTCTAACTTTTAATTTATTACATGAACCAAAAGCGTTCTTTCCTTTAATATGTCTTTCTTTTGTTTTACCATTTATATCAATTGCTAGTATTATTAGAGGATATTTTTTTGGTAAACAACAAATGATGCCTCATACGATGTCAAATATCTTAGAACAATTCTTTAAATTTTTTATCGTTATTTTAGTTTTACCCCATTTATTAAAATATGGCATTGTTATTGCTGTTAGTGGTTATATATTAATTAGTATAATATCAGAAACCCTTTCTATTATAATATTTTTACTATATCTACCCAAAAACTTTACCAT
Source organism: uncultured Muribaculaceae bacterium (assembly GCA_964655835.1). Taxonomy (GTDB): domain Bacteria; phylum Bacillota_I; class Bacilli_A; order RF39; family UBA660; genus DUUS01. Next base: position 5,321 of record CAZZNR010000013.1, read on the forward strand.
TAAAAAAGAAGATATTAAACCTGATACGGAAACCATAAAAGAAGTATTAAGTATTGGCCTTCCTAGTGTAGGGGGAAGAATTATTGGTAATATCGGTTTTTTCTTAGAACCAATTGTTCTTTCTTTTGTAATGTTAAGTGTTGGTTATACATCTTCTTTTGTAGTTTCCCAATATGCCATTTATAATACTTTTGTAATTGGTGTATTAATAGTTCCTACTTTTTTTATTACTGCTTTAGCAACTGCTTTAATTCCGGAAATTTCTAAAACAAGTTATGATAAAAAAAGAACTAAAAAAATATATTACAAATCCCTATCTTTATCATTATTTTTTGGTCTTTTTGCTAATGCTTTTATTTTTATCTTTGCCGAAGAAATACTTCAAATCGTATTTCATACTACTAGTGGGGTTAATTATATTAAAGTTTTAGCTTGTTTCTTTATTTTCTATTACTTAGAAGCTCCAATGGCTAGTGCTCTTCAATCTTTAGGTTATGCTAAATATTCGATGAAATCTACCACAATTGGTATTATCTTTAAATTATTATTTATTGTTATTCTATCATTATTTAAAATTGGGATATATTCTTTAATCTTTTCCGAAGTAATCTTTATCTTTGTTGTCGTAATATCAAATTATTATAAACTTAAAAAAATCCTTAATTAGTATTAAATCATTAAAAAATCACACTTTGGGTGATTAATTATTATTTTTTTAATATATCAATAGCATGGCGCATTTTTAAATCATACCCGATCATATCTTCATCACCAATCATTTTTAATAATTCTTCTTCTGATACTTGGTAATTTTCAGCCATTTTTTTAGTTTCAGCTTTTATTTCTTCATCAGTAACGGTAATTTTTTCTTTAGCAACGATTTCTTCAAGTAAATATCTTGATTTAATCCGATTAATTGCTTCTGGTTCCATCATCTTCTTTAGTGATTCAAGATTTGATTTAGTAAATTCTAAGTATTGATCTAAAGTTAAACCTTGCATTTGTAATTGGTTTGTATATTGATTTATAATTCTATCTACTTCTTGCTCAATTATTTCTGGATTTATTTCCACTTGTAAATTTTCTATGCCTTTTCTTAAAAGTTCATCAATATATTTATTTTCGGCATCATTTTTTTTATGTTCGAAAAGATGTTTGCTTATTTCACTTTCAAGTTCATTTTGGGTTTTAATATTATCATAGCCTAAGTCTTTATAAAATTCTTCATTAAGTTCGGGTAAAATTCTTTTTTTAATACCCACTACTTTAACTGTGAATTCTACATCTTTATCTTTTAATTCTTCAACATAGTCTTTAGGAAATTTTAATTTAAGAATTTTTTCTTCATTAACTCTCATTCCTTTTAAACCTTCTTCAAATCCAGGAATAAAGGTATTAGAACCAATTTCAAGAGGATAATCTTGACCATTTCCGCCTTCTAGTTCTTTACCGTCAACGACTCCTTTAAAATTAATAATTGCAGTTGAACCATCTTCAACAATTCCTTCATTATTTTCAACGATATCAACGTACTTTTGTCTTAAAGATTCAATTTCTGCCTTAATTTCATCAGCAGTTACACTTACATCTTCTAATTTAACCCCTAAGTTTTTATATTTTCCTAATTTTATTTCTGGTTTTTCAATTACCGTAAATTTAAAAGTAGCGTCATGATCACAAATATGAGTTATATCTATTTTAGGTTCACATACCGGATTTAATTTATTTTCCTTAATTACATTTAAATAAATTTCATTTAAAGATAAATCAATAGCGTCAGAATAAAGAGTTTCAATTCCTACTTTTTTAATAAAAACATCTTTCGGAACTGAACCTTTTCTAAAGCCATCTATTTTAATATCTTTTTTTTGCTTTTTATAAGCTTTATCTAAAGCTTCTTCCCATTTTTTACCTTCGATCTTAACTTCTATTTCTTTAACATTTTTCATTATATTTCTCCTTTTTATAAGTCTTATTTATTATACTTTATAACAAAATATTATGCAACTCTTTATAAAATATAAAAAAATTATTAATCAATTTTAATAATTTTTATTGTATAATTACCAGTTGGTGATTCAACACTTAATATATCGCCAACTTTTTTATTAATAATAGCTTTACCAATTGGTGACTCATTTGATATTTTATTTTCAAATGGATCAGCTTCCATAGAGCCAACTATTTGGTATTCTTCGGTTTCATTATCATCAACATATTCAATTAATACTGTTGAACCTAAATCAACAACCCCATTAGAATTTTTCTTTTCAATTATTTTAGCATTACTTAACATATATTCAAGTTCAGCAATTCTACTTTCTAATTCCGATTGCTGAGTTCTAGCTACATCATAATCAGCATTTTCTGATAAATCGCCTTGTGCTCTGGCTTCTTTAATAGTTTCAATAATTTGAGGTCTTTTTTCCGTTTTAAGGATATTTAATTCGGTTTCTAACTCCATAAAACCTTCGCTAGTTAAATGAATTTCTTTTCTTGTCATAAACACATTTTCCCTTCTTGTTTAATTAAATCTAAATAAGGATACTACAAATATATCTAAATGTCAAATAATTTAATTCTCATCATATCAAACTTAGAAACTGGTAAATCAGCTTTAATTTTTATAATCATTAAAGGATGATTAGCAACTGGAATTAATTCCATTTTTTCATTATATATTTCTGTAATTTTATAATTTATCCTTTCGATATTAGGGCCAAAAAATTGAACTATATCTCCTACCTTAAAATAATTTCTTTGTTCTATAGTAATAATACCATTTTTATTTTCCAAAACGATACCTAAAAAATCTTGATTAGAAGCTTCTTCGCGGTTTTGTAAATAATATTGTTCATTTGCACTTGGAAGTTTATTAAAAAACTGAGGTGCAGTTTCCCTGTTAGCACACCGCTTTAATATATTAAGGTAGTAGTTAGTATATGAAGTATTTAAAGTATTAGTACTTATTTTATTTAATATATTACGATATACATGGAGAATAGTTGCTATATAATAAATACTTCGCATTCGGCCTTCAATCTTAAATGAATCTATTCCACTATTGATCATATCCAAAATATTAGATGACATATTTAAATCTTTTGGTGACATCCAAAAGTTATCACAAATTAAATTATCATCTAAATCATAAAAACTAAAATTCCACCTACAAACTTGAGCACAACCCCCTCGATTAGAATCCCGGTTTGTACAATAATTAGATAAAATACAGCGACCACTAAAAGATGTGCACATAGCCCCATGAACAAAAGCTTCTAAACTTAAATTGGTAGCTTCTTTAATAGAAATAATATCTTCTTTCATTGCTTCTCTAGCTAAAACAATTCGCGTTGCTCCTAAACTTTTATAAAATAATGCGGCTTCTTTATTCAAGATACTAGCTTGCGTTGAAATATATCTTGCAAGTTTTAAATTTAAAGTATTACATAAATCAAGCACTGCTATATCACTTACCATAATAGCATCCACTCCCACTTGATCTAAATATAATAAATATTTTTCTAAATCTTTAAAATCTTCATCATGGAAAATAATATTTACCGCAACATATACTTTTTTATTTAAGCAATGGGCTAATTTGACGGCCTTTTTAATTTCAGCTTGAGAAAAATTTTTAGCATTTGCTCTTAAACTATAATTTTGACCCCCAAAATAAACAGCATCAGCGCCATAATGTAATGCTATTTTTAATTTTTCAATATCCCCAGCTGGAGCTAATAATTCTACCATATTATCCCTCCAATTTATAAATGGTTTTTTCTTTTAAAAATTTTTCTTCACTTATAATTTCTTTTCGATTTAATAAATCATTAACCATTTCTACATTAATATCAGGATGATTTATTAAATAATATAATATTTTATTATCATTTATTTCTTTTAAATAAGGTAGATAATTAAATAATTTAGCATAATATAAAACTGTGCCATTTTTATTTTCCTTTACTTTAAAACTAATTTTAGGATTATCTAATTTTAAATAACCGTTTTTAATTAGTTTTAAATTATTATACTTATTAAAAAAAGTTAATAAAGACCTTCTTGAATACATAGCCATATTAAGACCAAATACCGGTAAAATTAATGGTTTCGTAGTATTATTTAATATATATTTTATTTCTTCTAGCGTTAATTCATTTACTAAAGAGGCACTTTTTACTTTATTAAGCCAGAAATTAATACTTCTACTATTAACCACAAAATGAGCTTGATTCCAAATTAAAGGGATATTAGTATCTTTTAATAAATAATATAATCCGACATCTTCAAAAAAGATACCTTTAATAAAATCTAGTTGATAAATTATTTTTTTAAAATCATTTATTTTCTTAGTATCCATAATAATATTTATATTTAAAAAAATATTACCATCTATCCTTTTTATTTCTTCAATATTAAAACTTGGATATCCCACAGAAAAATCCTTAATTGCAAAAAGAAAATTAGTTATCCCAATTTTCTTATATTCCTTAATATCATCTAAATTATTTATGCTTAATAATATTTTATCATTTTTCATTATTTTTCTTAATGCTTACTGATAAGCCATCTCCTATATCATAGAACTTAGTTATATAGTCTTTATTATCATTTAAATAACTAATATACTTTTCAATTTTTTCAACTATTCCTTTTAAACTTTTAGTATTAATTGATTCTTTATTATTTACTAGACCATGAAATTTTAAATTATCAGTTATTATTACTCCCCCGGGATTTAAGTAATGACAAAACTTTTCAAAAAATTTGATATATTGACCTTTAGCAGCATCTATAAAGATTAAATCATAACTATGACCTGCTAAATTGACTTCTAAAGCATCATTAAAAACAATATCAATTCTTTTATCTAAACCACATTTATTGATATTCTTAACGGCTTCTTTATATCGCTTTTCATCCTTTTCAATTGTCGTTATTTCTACATTGTCACTTGCATTTGCCATTAATATCGCCGAATATCCAATTGCTGTTCCAATTTCTAAAACATTTTTAACATTATTTAATTTAATATATTTCATAATAAATTTAATTGAATCTATTTCTATAATTGGGACATTATTGGTAATTGCATACCTTTCCATTTCTGTAATAACTTCTTTCATCTAAGAATCCTTTCTAAAATTCAAACCAATTATCAGCCGCTTTTAATTCATTTATTTTCTTTATATGTTCCGCTTCTGTTTTTGTAAAATAGGTATTCTTTTCTTTATCAGAAACGAAATAAAAATAATCATGTTTCTCCGGTTCAATAGTGGCTGCTATTGAAGCTAAACTAGGACTGGCAATTGGTCCAATCGGAAGTCCAGGAACACATGTACCTCTTGTATTATAAGGATTACATGAATTAATATCACTTATCGTTAATTCAACATCAAAAGTTTTATCTACCGCATAATAAGTAGTTACACACGAACCTAAAGTCCAACCTCGTGCTGTGCGAGTGGAGACGTCGGCTGCTGGGCGG
>CAZZNR010000013.1:10821-11842 GCA_964655835.1 uncultured Muribaculaceae bacterium
AAGCGATTGTAAAATACCCCTGCTACCCCAGCTCGATCTAAACTATTTGCCCCTTCTAACTCAATTATTGAAGCTAAAGTAATAAGTTCGTTTATTTTATAAGTTGATAAATCAATTTCATCTTTATAAATCGATAATTTACTATCCATAGTAGCTAACATGCGATCAATAATTTCTTCAATTGTTGCATTCTTTTTAATTATATAAGTATCAGGAAATAAATAACCTTCTAATGGATATTTAATATCCGGATTTAAGATTGATTCATTTAAAAACCAATATTTTGTAATTAAAGATGCTAAATATTCTTTATTAGATAATTTATCTAAAATATCTTTTTCGGGGATATCAAAAGTTTCATTAATTTGTTTAACATAAGTAATAAATCTTTTACCTTCAATAAAAGTTATTGTTGTAGTTTCATTTTCTAGAGAGTTGCCACTATTTAATTCTTTGATTATTTCATCAACGGTCATATTTGGAGCTAATTGATATGTTCCCGGATACATTTCATGTTCATTAATTTTCATATATAATTTAAAAAAGAAAGCATTCTTAATTAAATTAGCTTTATCAAGATCTTCGGCAATCTTAATTTTAGAAGATCCTTCTTGAATAACAAAATTAACTAATTTATCATTTTTACTATCAACTGGAGATAAGAAAAAAAACGATACTCCAACAAAAACTATTAGTGCTATTACTCCTAATATGGTAACTATCGTAATTATTTTTGATATTAAATAATCAATATTAAACGGTTTCTTCTCCAGCTTTTGATTCATTTTCAGCTTCTCCTATTTTTTCTTGTAATGAAGCTAGTAAATTTTCAATAATTTGCCATTCCTTTTCTGATTTTATTTCACCTAAATCATCTTTTTTACCTTCAGGATCATAAGTATTAGCATATACTTTTATATTACCACTTTCATCTAAAGTATTATCAGTAAAGACAATATAACTTTTTTTAGTTTCTTCATCATCAAAAGTGAATAAAACATCACATTCAATTTGTTTTCCT
>CAZZNR010000014.1:0-11426 GCA_964655835.1 uncultured Muribaculaceae bacterium
TATATGTCATGCTCCTTACATAATAAATCTTGCTAATAATAATTTTCCTGAAAAATATGAATTTAGTATGAAATTTTTAAGAACCGAAATTGATAGATGTAATTTATTAAAAGTAAAATATTTAATTATTCATCCTGGAAGTGCTGTAAATCATGATAAAGAAACTGCTCTTAAGAATATTATAAATGCTCTTAACATCGTTTTAAGACCTAATGATAATATTACTTTACTTTTAGAAGTAATGGCGGGCAAAGGTACGGAAATAGGTGCTAATTTAGAGGAAATTAATACTATTTACAATGGCGTAATATTAAAAGATAAAATAGCAGTATGTTTAGATACTTGTCATTTAAATGATTCTGGTATTGATATAGCTAAATTTGATAATTATTTAGATGATTTTGATAGATTAATTGGTCTAGATAAAATTAAGTGTATTCATATAAATGATAGCAAAAATGAAATTGGCTTAAAAAAAGATCGTCATGCAAATATTGGTTATGGAACGATTGGTTTTGATAATTTAATTAAGGTTATTTACAATAATAAATTAAAGGATATTCCTAAGATTTTAGAAACTCCCTATATAGAAGAAAAGCCTCCTTATAGATATGAAATAGAAATGATTAAAAATAAGGTGTTTAATCCCAATTTAATGGAAGATATAAAAAATCAAAAATAATAGAGAAAATAAGAATTAACATAAAAAATATGATATTATTTAAATAAATACAAAGTGGGGCGGTTGAGATTACAATAAAGAAAATATTCAAGTTACAAATAACTTGAATATTTATTTATTAATATCTTTATTTTTTTAAAACTATCTTCTGAAAAATTAGAACGATATTTATCAAAATCAAAATTTTCTTTGTTTTTTAATACTTCTTGATAATTATTTTTGATAAAGTTATAAGTAAAATCTAACTCTTTAGCAGTTAGTTTTATATTGTTTTTTAAAGCAAAATTATTTATATCATCTTTAGATATCGTATTTATATATCCTTCGATTAAATTTATCATATCATCACCTATTTTTATTATATGTAAGAAAATAAAAAAATTACTTATACTAAAAATATGAAAAGATTATTGATTATTATTTTTCTTTTAATTAATCTAATTATAGTTGCTAGACTGGCTTTTTTAGGTGTTTATAAAAAAAACTATTATAATCAGATAGTAGCAGAAAATACTAATAGAGTTATTGAAGGAATGACAGCTCCCCGAGGTCGCATTCTTGATGTTAATGGTAATATTTTAGTAGATAATATTGGAGTAAAAGCTATAATTTATAATAAATTAAATATTAATACAGCTGAAGAATTAAAAATTGCTGACATTTTAGCTCAAAATATTGACACTGAAGTAAATATAAGTCCTTATAATTTAAAATATTATTATTATTTATGTAATAAAGAAAAAGTCGATATTTTAGTTAGTGAAGATATTAAAAATTTATATGAAGAAAGAAAAATAAGTAGTGATGATTTATTAAATCATAAATTTGATTTAATTACTAATGAGATGCTAAATACAATAAACCCAAAAAGTGCCTATTTTTATTATTTAATGAATGATGGGTATTCTTACCAAGATAAAATAATTAAAGCTAATATTACTAATGAAGAATATATTTTGATTAATAAACTTAATTTAGATGGCATTAGAACTGATATAATTTGGGAAAGAAACTATTTATATAAAACAATATTAAAAGATGTTTTAGGATCAGTATCGTCTTATAAACAAGGAATACCAGCCGAATATAAAGAAGAATATCTAAAGAAAAATTATAAACTTAATGATCGAGTTGGAATATCAAATTTAGAGTATATATACGATGATTATTTACGAGGCGAAAAAGCCAAATATAAAGTAGAAGAAAATAAATTAAAGTTAATATCAGATTATAAGAGAGGAAAAGATATTGTATTATCAATTGATATTAATTTACAAATCGAAATCGAAAAAATTTTAGAAAAAGAAATGATTAAAGCTAAAAAAAGCCCAAATTCAAAATATTTTAAAGAATCATTTATAATTGTCAGTAATCCTCAAGATGGTAGTATTATTTCGTTAATTGGTAAAAAAATAAATGAAGATAATACTTTTGTCGATTATTCTTATTATAATGTTATAAACTCATATAATATGGGAAGCTGTGTTAAGGGTGCAACTATTAGTGTTGGTTATAAAAATAATTTGATTGAAGAAGATAAAAAAATTCTTGATTCTTGTATAAAATTATATGATAATAAACCTAAATGTTCTTGGCGTAGTTTAGGTTATATTGATGATATTAGAGCCTTAAAAATGTCGAGTAATTATTATCAATATTTAATTGCCATAAAATTAACTGGTAATAAATATAAAACTAATATTAAAATCAACGCTAATAAGACCCACTTTAATGAATATCGGGGGGTTTTAAAAGAATATGGTTTAGGAAACATTACGGGCATCGATTTATTAAAAGAATCATCAGGAATTAAAAGTTCTACGATAACTGATGATTTATTACTAAATATGGCAGTAGGGCATTATGATACTTATACGCCCATATCTTTAATTCAATATATTAATACGATTGCAACCAGCAAAAGAAAAGAATTATCATTATTAAAAAATGTTCTAAATAATGATGGAAGTATCTATTTTGAAAAAACTAACCAAGTATATAATAAAGCTCCTATTGAAGATAAGTATTTAAATCGTATTAGGGAAGGTTTTAGACAAGTTAATTATAATGGGACAGCTTATAGTTATACTAATCATAAATTTACTTCAGCCGGTAAAACGGGCACTAGTGATACATATTTAGATACTGATTTAGATGGTAAAGTTGATACAAATACAACAAGTACTTCTTATGTTATCTACTTTCCTTTTGAAAATCCCCAAATATCTATGGCGATGGTAAGTCCTAATATAGGATATAAAAATAATAATAATTATCGTTATCCGATTAATTCGAGAGTAATGAAAGAAATAACTAATTTATTTAATTTAGATTGATTTAACCAAAATTATCTAGTATATTTAAGATGGTGATAGATATGAAAAGTAATACAATATTAAGTATGATTATCGTTTTATTAATAATATTTGGGATGATGACTTTTTACAAATTAGATAAATATCCTAAAGGTGATTGTTGTCAAGATATTTCTAATCCTGATAGTAAAGTGTGCTTTGTCTGCGAAGATTACAATATTATTGAAAAAATCATTTATGTTTGGAAATACACTTGAATCTTAATTATTTAATATGCTATAATACATTTGCTTATGAAGGAGGAATATTAAATGGCTAAGAAGAATGAAAACCGTATTGATATTGAACTAAAATGTACTAAATGTGGTTTTATAATAAGACCGACTGAAAAAAATAAAGTAAATTCTCCAGATAAAATGGAAATTAAAAAATTTTGTAAAACCTGCAAAAAAAATCAAACATTTAAAGAAAAAAAATAAGGTGAATTAAGATGAATATTAATATTAACGATATTAAAAACGGGATGACGGTTATAATTAATAATTCCTTATGTCAAATTCTTGATTTTCAACATGTTAAACCAGGAAAAGGTCCGGCATTTGTTCGAATAAAATATAAAAATTTAATAACAGGATCAACTTTAGAAGAAACTTTTAATACTAATATTAAAATTGAAAAAGCTCATGTGGAAAGATTGGATATGAATTATTTATATAATCAAGGAAATACCTATGTTTTTCTAAATAATAATGATTATTCTCAATTAGAAATTGATGCTTCTATATTAGAAGAAAAAATCAAGTATTTAAAAGAAAATTTGAATGTCGAAATTGTTATTTATAATAATGATGTTATTGATATAATCCTTCCTGAAAAAGTTGAATATGAAGTTATAGAAACTTCAGACGCTATTAAAGGTAATACGACAACTAATGCTCATAAAGATGCTAAGATTGAAACGGGATATATAGTTAAAGTTCCATTATTTATTGCTCAAGGTGAAAAAATTATTATTTCTACTAAAGATGGAAAATACTCAAGTAGAGCTTAAATGAGCTCTTTTTTTATTTAAATTATTATGCTATACTATTTTTATAGTAGGAAGTGATTTGCATGACAAAACAAAATGCTGGTTTGTTTTTTATTATTTTTCCAATTGCTTTACTTTTTTTAGCTGTTATGTTTGATAATATAATGATTTTGGTAGAAAGCAAAAGATTAGAGATTACCACTAAAAATATTATTAAAGATGCTTTAACTAGTAATGTTAATGATTATCAAGCAAAAGTTAAAGAAGAATATGAAAAACAAAAAATTACTACTAGTCAATTAGAAGTTATGTATGAAAATGATATATTATTTATTTATAATACCCACCGGGTTACTAGTTTTATGGGTAAAATATTTGGGATAAACTCATATCGAGTTGAAGTTTGTTTCGAAGGCTATTTAGATGGCGAAAAGGTCATAATCCAAGAGGCCGATTATGAGTAAAGGAGTTATTTCGGTTATTTACTCAGCTAAAGGAGGAGTAGGTAAATCAACTTTTACTTTAAATTTAGCCGGAACATTATCTAATAATAAAAAGAAAGTTTTAATAGTTGATCTTGATTTATATCGTGGAGCAATTGCTATTTCGCTTAATAGAATACCTAAAAAGACGATTTATCATTTTCATAATGATTTAAATAATAAAAAAAATATCGATATTGCTAATTATATAACTAAATATAATAATAATATTCATTTTATTTCTTGTCCCCAAAATTTTGAACAAGTCAAATGTATAAACTTTATGACAATTGAAAAATTAGTTTATGAAGCGGCTTTATTATATGATGTAATTTTATTTGATTTAAGTCATATTTATTCTGAACTTAATTATCAAATATTAAATATGGCAACTAATATTTTATTTTTATTTACCAATGATCCAACGGACTTAAAAAATTCGGCTAATGTTTTAAATGAATTAAAAAAATATGATAATAACTTACATGTAATCTTAAATTATAGTATTAATCCCGAAAGAGATTATTATGCTTTATATGATATAAAACATATCATTAATAACAATATTGATTATATAATAAGTAGCCGTTTTTATAATTCCCAAATTGATAATACAACCGTAAGAGGGGAAATATTTACAATTAATAATCAAAAACTTGCAGATTATAAAATATTTAATTTAATTGCTAAAGTAATTTTATAGGAGGTTAAGAATGAATAAAGAATTATTAATATTACTTCTAATTACTATTGGGATTACTTTCGGGGGAGTAATAATAACTTTTTTGATTATCAAATATAAAAATAGCCGTAAAAATTTTAAAAGAATAATAAAATTTACTTTCACGGATAAAAAAAATAGTATATAAAATACTATTTCTTTCCTTCAACTAATTTTTTACGATTTATTAGTATTAAACCGGTACCAACTATAACTACATTAATGATAGATGTATAAAGATTTCTTTTTTGATAATACTTACTATCTTTATTATTTATTAAATAATTATTATACATCATATCACAGTTTTCTTTACCTTCCTTCTCAACTTCAAAATTACAATATAAAGTTTTATATTCATCATAATTATAAGAAGGTTCTTTAACTAAAATATTAACGGTATTATTACCAGTAAATATTATGGCCGCTAAAAACCAAATTAGTAAAATTCCATTAGTAATTTTTAAAATTAGTTCTTTTTCTTTATTAAAAAGGTTTATAATTTCACCTCCTTTATAATTCTATTATTATTATATCTATCGTTAATAATTATGTAAAGATAAATAATACCTATTTATATTATACTCATTTTTATGATATTATAGTATAAGGAGTATAATATATGAAATCAACTTTTAAAAAAATGGATAAACCCCTTTTTTTTCTAATGATTGCCTTTACAATTTTAGGATTAGTAATGATTTTTAGTGCTTCTAGTATAACAGCCATTTTATATAATGGTTTAGAAGAATCTTATTATTTTAAAAAACATATTTTGATTATTATAGCTTCTTGGATATTTGGCTTTATTGTTTTGAAACAACCAACTAGTAAATATAAGTTTTTAGGACCAATGGGCATTGTAGGTGTATTAGTTCTTTTAGTTGGATTAATACCTTATGGCACTATTACTAATAGTGCCAAAAGCTGGTATGATTTAGGTTTTTTCTCTTTGCAACCTAGTGAATTTGCTAAATCAGTTGTAATTGTTTATTTAGCTATTGCTTTAGAAAGAATCTATCATAAAAAAGATTATTCTTTAACTAAAATAATGATTCCTTTTATTTTTGTTTTATTTATCATTTTTTTTACCGCTATTCAACCTGATTTAGGAACTGCTGTTGTAATTGGCGGAATTGCTTTCTTTATTTTTATGATGGCGCCTTTTAAAGATAAGAAAGTTATGAATTTAAAAATTTTGGGAATTATTTCAGTGTTTATAGTAGGTTTATTTGTAGTTTTTGGTGATAAAGTATTAACGGCTGAACAAACTGACCGGTTAATTTATCGAAATCCTTGTGATAGACCAACTGAAAAGACCGGATACCAAGTATGTAATGGTTTTATTGCTATTAGTAATGGCGGATTAATTGGGGCTGGTTTAGGTAATTCTACTCAAAAGTATTTATATTTACCTGAAGCATATACTGATTTTGTTTTTCCTATAATTGTTGAAGAATTAGGAGCTATATTTGCGATTGTAATAATCCTAGCCTTTATGGTGGTTTTATATCGGGTTTTAAAAATCGCCTTAAATGCCAGTACTTTAAGAGGGTCTATTATGGCTTATGGAACTTTTATATTTATACTTTTGCATTTATTGATTAACTTCTTAGGAGTTTTGGCTTTAATGCCTTTAACTGGAATTCCTGTACCATTTTTAAGTTATGGTGGTTCAATTTATATTAATATTATTTTTGTCTTATTTTTAACTCAAAGAGTTCATATTGAAACTTATGAAGCTAAAAAAGCTAAAATATTAAGGAGTTGATAAAATGAAATTAAATAATAAAGGAATCTCTTTAGTAGAAATAATTATAAGTATTACTTTAATATCAATCATTATAATTTTTATTTTAGGTATTTTAATTAATATCCGGACTGAAGAACAAGAGAATAAAGAATTATCTCAGTTAAAATTAAATCAAGCTATTATAACTAAGGAAATTCAAACTGATTTTATTGAAAGAGAATTAATTGGTATTGAGCCTTGTAATGATCGTGTAACTAGAGAAAATGACTCAGTAAGGTCTTATATAAAAACGAGTACTAATTCACTTGGGAAAAAAGGAAAATCATATTGTTTAAAGTTTATTTATAATCCTGCTAAAGGAACCGATAATATTGGCTATTTATTATATTATAGCTATCTTTATGAGTCAATTGATAGTAAAGAAATATTTGTTATGGGTTATCGAAGAGGAAATAAAAGTGTAATTAGAGAAACTCAAGTTTCAATAGGTGAAGTTGATAATGGTACAGCAAAAATTAATTGTCAACCGGAAAATCATAATTTATGTGTTTTAACAATTAATATGCCAATCAAGGCTAAAAATGGGGATGATTACGGTATTAATTTAAGTTATCTTTCTCAAAAAGAATTAGTTGTTACCTTAGAACCTGATTTACATTATAAATTTGATATAGATAAAAAATATGAATAATATAAGATGAATTATTCTTGATTTATAAAATAAACTGTAGTCTAAATTATAATTTTTTAGAATACTTTTTATTTGAACTAAAATAGATAATCCGCCAAAAGATAATAAGATTCCGGTAAAAATAAGTTTATTATTATAATCATTAATAAAATGAATTTCTTTAATCCCTTTGGTTATTTCAAATATCCCTGTTATTAAAGGATGATTATAAGTAATTAAAGATGATAAAGCATTAAATAAAACTAAAACCCCTAAGATAAGTAATAATGTATCAATAGCTTTAGAAATTGATAAAACAATATTAAATTCCTTAATTTTTAGTTCTTGATGATTAATATAGTCACATTTAAAATTACGATTAAATAAACCAATAATTAAATTAATTAAGATATTAAAAATAATAATTATAATCGCATCTTTAACTTCTAAATAACTTGTAATTGTTAATATTAAAAGCGGATTATAAAGTAAAGACATTGATAAGACTTTAATAGCTTCATTTTTATTAATTAAGTTATGATCTAAAAGATCTTTTACATATTTAGCATTTGTTGGACAACCACTAATTAAACTCATCATAAAAACATAAGATGAATATTTACTCATTTTATATAATTTACTAAAAAGACAGCCAATATATTTAGTAATTGAATTTATTAAATCAGTACTAATTATTAGATCACTTATAATTAAAAAAGGAAATATTGAAGGAAAAATATTTGTTATCCAAATGTTAATTGATTCTAATATAGCTCCAATAATGATTGGTCTTTTTATTATAATTAAAATAATGAGTAAAACAATTGACACTTTTTTTAATTTATTTATCATAATACCTCTTTGATTTGCTATAATTTAGAAGAAAGGAAGCAAAATAATGATTAATAAAATGTATGATAAATTTAAAGAATTTATTAAATATAATCTTTCTTTTATAATATTTTTAACTTTATTGTTAGTGATATTTAATATTAAAACGGATTACAGTATTTATAAAGATGGGGGTCTTATTGATATCTCTAGTCGAATAGATAAAGCTAATGATATTAATTCAGGATCTGGTTCATTTAATATGGCCTATGTTGGAATGATACAAGGTAAATTACCTTTTTATTTATTAGCTAAAATTATTCCTTCTTGGGAATTAATTCCTAATGATAAAATAACTTATAATGATGAAGAAAGTATTAATGATTCATTAAAAAGAGATCATTTATATTATGAAGAATCAATAAGTAATGCCAAAATGGTAGCATATCAAAAAAGTAAAGTTCCTTTTAAAGTAGAAAAAATTGTTAACAAAATCATATATGTTGACGAAAATTGTAGTGCTGAATTAAAAATTGGGGATGAAATATTATCATATGACAATATTAATTATCAAGATTTAGAGACCTTAAAAGAATATATTAATACTAAAAATATTGGCGACGTTATTTCTTTAGTAATAAAAAGAGATAATAAAACTATCAATAAAGAAGTTAAAGTTTTTAAAATTGAAGATGAATTATTAATTGGCGTTGCTGCTGTTACCATTTATGAAATCAAATCAAATAAAAATATTATTATCGATTCAAAAACTTCAGAAAGCGGTCCTAGTGGAGGATTAATATTAGGATTAGCTATTTATGATGCTTTAGTAAATAATGATATTACCAAAGGATATAAAATAGTTGGTACTGGTGTCTTACAATTAGATGGTACGGTAACTGAAATAGGTGGCGTAAAATATAAGTTAGCCGGAGCCGTAAAAGATAAAGCCGATTTATTTCTAGTACCAAATGAGAACTTAAAAGAAGCTTTAGAATATGCTGAAATCAAGAAATATGATATAATTATTAAAGGGGTTTCTAATTTTGATGAAGCCTTAGAAATAATTGCAAATATGGAGGTTAATAATGACTAGATATTTTATTGATATAAATAAAGCTCATGAGACCTATACAGCTCAAATAACTTTATTAAATAAAAATTTAATTATAAAATCTACTGATAAAGCTGGTAACATTGTTTTGAACCCGATTTTATCAACGGGAGGATTACATAAAAATCAAGTTGCTGAATTTGTGGTTGGTTTAAAAAATAAAAATGAAGAATTATTATATGAAGTTTATGAAAAAGAAATTAATGAACGTAAGATTTTATTAGAAGATGTTCATGTTTATAAGCAAAATAAGCAAGGCTTATATTATGATGCTACTAAACCAGTCTTTCAAGAAATAATTAAATTAATTGAAATTGGAGCTTTAGCCCATAGCAGTCTTAAAAACCTTCCGGTTAATGATTATGAAATTATTACTTTATCACCTGATGTAAGTGGTGATGGAACTTATTTTTATAATAAAAATTCTTTAATTCAAAGTAAAATATCAATTAAAAGATTAAATGATGAATTAATTTCGGAGCAATTAGGTTCGGGAGTTTATTTATTAACCAATGATCCTGAAATACTAGATGAATGCCGTTCTTGGATAACGGAAATAACTGCTATTGGAAATGATAATTGTTATATTAATAGTAAAAATCATTATTTAGTAAAACCTTTAGAAGTAAGAGAATTAAATAATTTAACTAAAGAAGAAGTTAAACTATATAAAGATTTAATTACTTCCGCAATTCCGGTGAAAAAACAAAGAGTAAATAATCATATTATTACCGTAGATACTGATGCAAATGACTATGATGATTATTTTTTGGTTCAACGTGAAGCTTTAGAACCTTTATTAAAAGATGGTTTTGATCAAATGCAACTTAAAGAATATATTGAAGTTTATACTCAAAATATTAATCAATTTTCTGTAAACACTTTAGAAGATACTTTAGATAGTCCTAAATCATATTTTGATAAAAAACGATTAAATAAAAAAGAAGTAATAAATAATGCTTATAAAATTGATGTTTTTTATGAACAAAATCCTTTATTACCAATTGATAAAATTCTTTTAGGAGGCGAAATAGTTGAATTTGAGCAAGTTGGCACTCAAGATAATCTTCCTATATGGAAACAAACTTACAAAATAATTCAAAATAAATCTAAGCAACAATTTGCTGAAGATTTAGCAAATAAAGGTAATAAATATTTTATTAAAGTATCTGATTTAGATCATGCTAACGAAATATATCGCTTATATGGAAATACCGGATTATTACATGAATTTGTCCGATATGAAAATGATGATTATCCATCCAAAAATAATATTAATTACTATGTATCAAGACCATATGAAAAGAACTCTAATAAAGTTATGACAAAATAAAGATGAAATATCATCTTTTTTTTAATTAATAAATTTTCCTTTATAGACTTATTTTTATGATTTTGATAAAATAATTATAAGTGGGGAAAATAACATGAAAATAAATGATATTGATTATAATGAATTAAGTCCAATGATGAAACAATATGTTGATATTAAAAATAAGTATCAAGATGAATTTTTATTTTATCGTGTCGGGGATTTTTATGAACTATTTTTTGAAGATGCTTTAAAAGCAGTTCGTGAACTTGATTTAACTTTAACTGGTAAAAGTGGGGGATTAAAAGAAAGAATTCCCATGGCCGGAGTACCTCACCATTCTGTAAAAAGTTATGTCGAAAAATTAGTTAAAAAAGGCTATAAAGTTGCCATATGCGATCAAGTAGAAAATCCTAAGATAGCTAAAGGTATGGTTAAAAGAGAAGTAACTGAAATCGTAAGTAAAGGAACTATTGTTGATTTAGAATTTTTAAATAGTTATGATTTTAATTATAT
>CAZZNR010000015.1:0-7494 GCA_964655835.1 uncultured Muribaculaceae bacterium
TAAGTGTTAAAGTATCGACAAGTACTCAAGAATATGCCATCATGGGTGATGTGGGTGAATTTGGAGTAGTTAATAGAATTGATGCGGTTATTGAAGCATTAGATAAGGAGAGTGAATAAAATGGGGAATATCGGAATATCAATAAAAAGATTTGTAGGAAATAAAAATACTGTAACAATTTTGGGTGTTATTGGGGGCATAATTGTTATATATTTTGGTTACAACTGGCGAGTAAATCAAGCAATTGAACCACAAAGTGTACCTTTTGCCAAAGTAGAAATACTGGGGAATGAATTAATAACTAATGATAAAATCGGTACAATAAAAGTTTCTAAAAATATGGTCGAAACAACCGAAAATTTAATTACTAATCAAGCTCAAGTGAGAGGTAAGTATGTTAGATATGATACGACAATTCCTAAAGGAGGGTTATTTTATAGTTCCCAACTAATGGTTGAAGAACAACTACCTAATTCGGTTATTAAAGATATTCCTGAAGGATATACTTTATATAGTTTAGGGGTTACTTTGCATAGTACTTATGGTAATTCCATAATGCCGGATGATTATATTGATTTATATTTTAAAGCTGTAAATGATAATAATTTTGTCATGTTTGGTAAATTTATTGAAAGTATAAAAGTATTAGCAGTTAAAGATGCTGCTGGTGAACATGTATTTTCATCTTCATCAAAAGGAGTTCCTTCTGAATTATTATTTGCGGTACCAGATCATTACTATTTACTTTTAAGGAAGTCTGATTTTATTAGAACTAATAATATTGAAATAATTCCAGTACCAAGAAATAAAGATTATAGTGAAAATCCAACAGATACAGTTATTACTAGTGAAGAAATTAAAGATTTTATTAATTCAAAAGCGGTTGACGCTAGACAAAATCCTGGTACTGACATAATAGATATAGAAGAAGTAAATCCGGAATAAATCAAAAGAATAAAAAGGAGGCCCAAATATGACAGATGGAATTTTTTCTCAATTAGATTTTGGTCCATTAAACGAATTTATAAATGATGATAACATCACCGATGTTTCTTATACAAATGGCGGTCGAGTATGGCTTAAAACCCTAGATAAAGGGGTCTATAATGTTGAAAGACCGGAAATTAATAATGCTTTAATGGAAAAGCTTGCTTTTCAATGTTCAAATGTAATGGGAAAAACATTTAATATGGCTCATCCATTCTTAGATGCTGAAAGTGCTGAATTACGTTTGAATTTTATTCATGATTCAATTGCAACCAATGGGATAGCTTGTGTTATTCGTAAAACACCAGCAAAAATAAGATTAAATAAACAAAAATTATTAGATGAAAAATATGTTATCTTACAAGTTCATGATTTTCTTCTAAAAGCAGTTGAAGGACATTGTAATATTATTGTTAGTGGTGAAACTGGTTCAGGTAAAACCGAACTTGTTAAATACTTAGCAAGTCATACAAAAGAAGATGAAAAATTAATTACGATTGAAGATACCTTAGAACTTCACTTAGATCGGATATTTCCAAATCGAGATATAGTTGCGATGAAAACAAATAATATTGCATCCTATTCTGATGTACTTGTAACTTGTATGAGACAGAACCCAAGGTGGATATTATTATCTGAAGTACGTAGTGCTGAAGCAGTAATGGCAGTACGTAATTCAATTTCTTCGGGGCACAATATATTATCGACTATTCATTCTGATAAAGCAGAAAGTATTCCAATGAGAATGTATTCTTTACTTGAAGGAGATCAAGATATTGAACAATTTTTAACCTCAATTCATCGATATGTTCAACTTGGGGTTTATGTAAAAGGTTATATGAGTAAAGAAAGAGGAAGATTTCACCGTGAAATAATGGAAGTTTGTGAATTTTATGTTGATGAGCAAAATGTGGCTCGTAAAAATATAATTTACAAAAAAATGATGGATGGGACCTTTTATATGAAAAACCCCACTAAATATTTATTAGAATATTTATCTATCCAAGGAGTAAATCTTCCAAGTGATACATTTAGATTAGGAAGCGAGAATGACGGATCTCAAAAAGAAGTAAAAATGACTGCAGAATAAATTAGGAGGTGCAAAATGGAATTAATAATATTACTATTAATAGCAATATTTATCATAACTTATCGACGAAATACTGGCGATAATTTTTATAAATTTCTTATGAAAGAATTAGGTAATATTTATGGAAAATATGCACCTTATAGTTTTCAAATGGTTAGAGAAAAAACCAAGGAATTAGGACAGGAATATACAGCAAAAGAATATATTTCGCAAGTTGCTATATTTGGTTTTTTTGGCGGAGTGGTAGGCTTTTTATATTTTCAAAGTATCATATGGGCTATATTTTACGGTTTAGCAGCGATTGCTTTTATTCCCTTCTTAGCTTATTTAAGATGTCAAAGAGTATATAGCGAATTTATTTTTGAGCAAATCCAAGTATATACAACCAATGTTATTATGGAGTTTAATACTACCCAAAGCTTTGTAAGAGCATTAGAAGGGGTAGCTGAATCAGGAGTTTTAGAAAATCCCATATTAGATGATGTTAAATTAATGATTGATTTATCTTATCAAAATGGAACGATAGATGAATCTATTCAATATTTTGATAATAAATATCCTTATTATATGGTTAAAAATATGCACCAATTATTTTTGCAAATTACTAAAGAAGGTGCTAAAGATTCAGGAGAATCTTTAGAAAATATGCTTTTAGATATTGATATGTTAGTTGAAGGTGTATATCGTGATAAAATGGATCGAGCATCTTTTCATAAAAAGTTTTTAACTTTTGGTTTTGCTTTATATTTTTTAGTTATGTTGACCCAACTTTTATTAGGGGAAAGTAATTATATTGACATGCTTGAAAAATGGTATGTTCAAATATTACTTCATGCTATTGTTATAATTAATACTTACTTTTTAATAAACGGTGAGAAATTTTATAATGAAGATACGGGGGGTGAATAACGATGTTAATAGAAGTTTTATTGTTAGGAGTCCTTTTATACTTAATTTTAGAATATAATGGCAGTATAAGTACCAATAAATTTATTATTGATAATAGTAGTGTATTTATTAAATTAAAAGAAAAAGATTATGATTTTTATGTTAAAGCTAAATATGGTGATTCAACGGATGTCGAAAAATTATTTAATTTAAGACTTAGAAATGGTTTATTTGTTATGTTAATAACCTTCTTCTTGTTTATAACTTCTTTAAGTTTTGTAAATATATTATTATGTATTATGGCTGGTTTTGGCGTATATAAATTACCCTATATGTCTTTAAAAAAATATTATAAAACTCATTTGCATCAAATTGACTTAATGCTTCCTTATTATCTAAAAAATCTTGAAATATTAATTCAACATTATACGGTTCCAGTTGCTTTAGGCAAATCAATAAATGATGCGCCAAGAATATTTAGAGAAGGATTAAAAACTTTAATCGAAAAGATTAATGCTGGGGATAGTACTATAAACCCTTACATGGATTTTGCAAGAGATTATCCAGTAAGAGATTCAATGCGAATGATGAGATTATTATATCGTTTAAGTTTAGGTAGCAATGAAAGAAAACAAGAACAATTATTAACTTTTTCTCGCAATATATCCAATCTTCAACAAAAAGCTCGAGAATCTAGATATAAAGAGCGATTAGAAAAAATGGAAAGTAAAACTATGTTAATGTTAGTTACAACTGGAGTAGGTGTAATGGCATTATTAATTGTATCAATTTTGATGATGTTTACAGAAACTTAAAAGCCCTTTATTTATGCGAAAAAAACGACTATTTAAAATAAAAATTGACAAATTAGTCATTTTTTTTTATTTAGGGGTTGATTTTTATTAAAATAATCGATATACTAAAATTGCTTAAGATAAATTAAGGCATCCAATTAATGACTTGCATAATTTTTCCACAGGAAAAGTTATGCATAAAAAATTATTAGAAATAATAATTTTAAAATTTATTTATTAAATTAAAAGTATAATTTTTACCAAAATTAAAATTATATATAATTTAATAAATGATAATTAATTATGTTTTAATTAGTACTGAAGTTTTACGCAAGTAAAATCTTATCTACGTTAAGCGAGACAATTGTTTTTTGGAGAGAGCGTTACTCCAAATGATAAGCGGTTACCGGATTTGCACTGATAATGCTCCGCATATGCATATTTTATATTTTTAATTAAGTATATTATATGTTGTAACTGTTCATCAAACCAGGCTAGATATTTTATCAGAGTATCTAGTTTTTTTGTGTTGCATTAAATAAATCCTTTTGGTATAATTTATAATAGAATAGAGGTTTAAAAGGGATGACAGATTGGTTTAGTGTATATAAAAAAAATAAAAAAAACAATCTATATCAATATATGTTCCTATTATCTAATATATTATCAATCGATAATAAAAAAATCTTAGGCAATAAAAAAATAACCTCAGAAATATTAGAGAAATTATGTGAAATATATCTTGATAATGTTTATACAAACTATATTAAAAAGATCAATTTAAGTAATATGTTTTTTGAAAATAAATATATAGATGATTTTAAATTAAACATTGAAGCTTTTATTGTAATTGATTATTTTATTAAAAATAATATTGTTTTAGATTTAAAAGATAATGAAAATGATATTATATTAATAAGTATATTTATTAAACTAGCAAATGAATTAGATAATTTAACCAATCCTTTTAATAATGAAAAAATAAATATTAATGATTTAGTAATTGAATATTTGAATTTATATCAGCAGATTGATTTTATCTATTTAGAAGATAGTGGTAATAAAAACACCAAATTATTAATTGATATGATTAAAATAAATTTAATAAAAGAAAAAAAGTTTTTTAAATTACTTACAAATGAAAATTCGTTTAATAAATATATTAGAATAAATGAAAAGTTATCTTATTATATTGTTCAGTATAATTATTATATCGAGGAATTAGAAAATTATGATTACCGGCCAATAAAAAAAGTTTATGAAACCTCAGGAACGGAGCAACATTTTTCAATAATAAGTATTGAATTAGCAATTATTACCTTGCTAAAAGAAATGGCTATTAAAAAGAAGTTAAGTACTTTTTTAATACCAGTGAAAATAAATTTTTTGGAAAAAGATAAAAATATTAAAGATTTAAAATCAATCTTTGAGTTAGATGTAATTAATAAAAAAATAAAATTATTAATAAATTATAATGATATCGATAATAATTTGCTAAGTATGTTAAAAAGAAATAAAATAGATTATTTCATATATTGTAATAAAAATTCTTCAATAACTGATTTTGAAGAAAAGGAAAAATATGTTTTTAGCAAAGAATTTATTAAAAAACATCAACTTGAAGGAGCAAGTAATGTAATATTAGAAACAATAAATGTTTATATGAAAGATAACGATATATTGTTTTTAAATAGTAAGGAGATTAAAGTATGAGTATATATGGCGAATTTTTCTTAAAGTTTATGGAGCCTTTTTTTGGGGGAGTAATTTCTCTTTTTGTTGAATTAGGTAAATCTATTTTTAAAATCTTTAATATTTTAACCTATATCGATATTATCAAGGAATATATAAACGAATTAAGTGGCATTGGAATAGCTATGGTGGTCATAGCGGTTTTATGCTTATTACTGTTATTTGGGTTATTCTTCTTCTTTATTTATAAATTAATAACTAATTTTGTTAAGTATCGTTATCGAATGAAACATCAAGAATCTTTAGTTGAAGAAATTGATAATTTAAATAATGAAGTAATTAAATTAAAAAGTGAAAATCAAAAATTCCTTAATATGTCTGATCCTGCTTCTGGTGAAATCGAATATGATGAAAATGGCAATGTTGTCAACAAATTATCAGAAGGTGAAAGTAGATTCTTTAAGTTAACTCAAGTAGATAATATGATGGAAAATTATGAACCGAAGGCTTACACAGAAGTAACTTCGTTAGAAACTTTATGTCAAGATTTTTTAAATTACTCCGCTTCTAAATTAGGTTTATATTATGATATATCTTTAATAAGATTATATATTTCGGCCTTTGCTTCAAATCGATTAATAATCTTACAAGGTATATCTGGTACAGGTAAAACTTCACTTGCATATGCTTGGGGAAATTTTGTTAATAATAGCACCGTTATTGCCCCAGTTCAACCATCATGGCGCGATAGTTCGGAATTATTTGGTTATTTTAATGAATTTACCAAAAGATTTAATGAAACTGAAGTTTTAACTAAAATGTATCAAGCTAAATACATTGATGATGTTTATACTACTTTATTAGATGAAATGAATATTTCAAGAGTTGAATATTATTTTGCTGAAATGTTATCAATTCTAGAACTTCCTTCAGCTGATGAATGGTTTATTGATTTAGTACCTAATAGTTGGGGTAATGATCCTAAGTTACTAGAAAACGGCCGTTTAAAGATACCAACTAATATGTGGTATGTTGGAACAATTAATAACGATGATTCAACTTTTATGATTACTGATAAAGTATATGACCGAGCTATGCCTATAAATATTGATGATAAAATACCTCCGTTTGAAGCACCAGTTACAGAAGCAATTAATTTATCAAGTAAAAATTTTGTGGCTTTATTAGATAAATCAAAAGTTGATCATCCTGTAAGTGAAGATACTTTAAACAAAGTAGCAGAAATGGATGATTATGTTATAAGTCATTTTAGAATTGCTTTTGGTAATCGGATAGTTAAACAATTAAAAGACTTTATACCAGCATATGTTGCATGTGGTGGTGATGAAAAGGTGGCAGTTGATTATATCATTGCCCATAAGATCTTAAGAAAATTTGATCAATTAAATTTATCATATATCAGAACTGAAATTGATGGTTTTATTACTTTCTTAAATCAAACTTTTGGTCAAGATGTTATGAAAGAATGTATTATATATCTAGAAAGATTAAAAAAGACAATATAATAAAGGAGCACTAATATGACAGATGGATTACTGGAATTAGTTAATAATGTACCTACTGATGATATCGATTTGTTTTCAGGGAAAACTAAATCAACTTTAACTGCTAAAAAGTATATCGAAAAAATTTCGGTTGATTTTTCGTGGGTTGATAAAATATATGAATCAATTCCTTATCTTGATAATATTATTCGTAATCCAAGACGTTTTATTGCTCAAGAAGAAGATATTATTAGAATTGAAAAAGTAAAAAAAGTAAGTGAAGAATCTGTCAAACATTTAGCTCAACATACTTCTTTAATTCAAAAAGTTGATCAAGATGGGACGGTTAAACCACTTAAATTATTAAATGTTTTTAAAGAAGAAACAATTGATTTATATGAAAATAGATTTATTTATTCCTTAATTTCTAATTTAAATGTTTTTATTCAAAATCAATTAATTTATAAAGATGAAGAATCTTATAATAAAGAAGTGAAAACTGTTAATTATGAAGCTCAAACTAAATTCGAGAAAGAAG
>CAZZNR010000015.1:7504-11395 GCA_964655835.1 uncultured Muribaculaceae bacterium
ATATAACGATAAAAATGTCAATGCGATCTTCTAATTATGATAGTCTTAATGTTTCTAGTGAAAAAGCTAAAGACTTAAAAGATAAGCTAAATTATATTGCTGATATTCTTGATGATTTTATGAGTAGTGTTTTCATGAAAACCATGAAAAATGCCACTCCAGTAAGATCCCCCATTCGTAAAACAAATGTTATTCTCAAAGATGTAAATTTTATTTATGCTTTAAATTTATGGGAATTTTTAGAAAACTATCAAGTCGAAACTCCGCTAAAAAAATATAAAGAAACAATTGATTTAGCTAATAATAAACTAGATCAAAATTATGTTTTAACTTATTATTTAAACTATTATTTTTTAAATGAAAGAGAAAGAAATGAAACTGATGAACAAAACAAACATGCTGGTTTAAAAAAAATAATTTTTGATACGGCAAAAGATTTTGATACGGATGAAAATGAGTTAAGAAAAATATTAGATATTGAATTTAATTTAGCAGCAAAATATAAAGAAGATCAAATAAAAGGAATCAATAAAGCTTTTAAAGATTTTATTGATAATCATTATAAAAAAACAAACGAAGCATTAACTATATTAAAATAACATAAATTATTGAAGGGAGTATAAATATGTTTAATAAAAAGCAAAAAGAACCTAAAGAAAATCCAATTATTGGCCGTGCTGGTCAATCTATTGATTTAGTTAAGTTTAATATTAAAACTGAAAAAGATCAGTTAGCGGAAATTGAAAATATTTTAAAAGAAATATATCAAGATAATTTAAAAATAAGTCGAAAGCATATTTTAAAATGTTTAAAATTAACTTGGACAATTAATGATAATTATATTTTTCTTCCTTATAATTTAAAAGTTTCAAGAGAAAAGTTCAATTTAAAATTTGAAGTTCAACCTAAAAAAGGGATAAGTTTTGGATGGGTTATATTTGCAAGTTGGTTATTCATTTTTGCTATTATCGGAGCCACTTATGCTGGTTTTAGTTATCTTGCCGTTGCTAACTTGAATAAAGATATAGATGGTGATGGAATTCCAGATATTAATATTGATATTAATAAAGATAAAAAAGCTGAAATAAATATTGATGTTGACGGTGGTGATATTCCGGATTTAAATATAGACTATAAAGGAAATCGCCGAGCTGTATTTAATATTGATACAGATAATGATGGCAAAGCTGATGCTAATTTAGTTGGTGATGGTTCGGGCGAAAAAGAATGTAAGATTAATTGCGATTTAAATAGTGATGGATGGCCTGACATTAATTTAGATTTAGATGGTGATGGAATTACTGATACAGATATTGATACAGATAATGATAAAGTTCCTGATTTAAATTTAGATATTAATGGTGATGGAGTTTGTGATATCATGTGTGATACCACTGGGGATGGAATTTGTGACGTGAAATGTATAAAAGCTCATGAAACTGATGATGATGTTAAAACGGGAACTTCTACTCAAACTGGTGAAGGTAATGTTGAAACTTCAACTCCTTACTTAATTATTAATTATAATGACGGGGTGACAGTTAATGTTAGAGGATTACTTCCTGATGATCAACCAACAATTCCCGGATATCCAGTTGTTAAACCAATTAAAGAATTTACTGTAGAAAATTTATCTGATTATCCCATTTATTATGGCGTTAAATGGATTGTAAATAAAAATACTTTTGTTACCAATAATTTAAAATATACTATTCAAGGTACTAATGGGGCACCAAACTTATCAGCTACCGTAACGCCAAAATCTTCTCAAACAATTTATGATAGGATTTTGATTATGCCACGAGTATCTCAAAAATTTAGATTTGAAATAAATCTTGAAGGAACGGGAATACCTCAAAATGAAGATCAAGGAAAAGAATTTATTGGTATTATTGAAGTAGATTTAAATAATTAACACTACAAGATAGTGTTTTTTTATTTTTTCTAAAATATTGCATATAATTAACTGGTGATAAAATGTTTTATTATAATATCCAAAAAAGGCTATCTTTAGTGTTTGTAATAATATTATTTATTTTTTTAATGATAGTACTAAGACTTTTTTATATTCAGGTTTTTAAGACTAAAAATTTAAATGAACTGGCCAGTTCATTATGGAGTAGAAATTTACCTATTCTAGCTGACCGGGGTTTAATTACTGATCGTAATGGCATAATTTTAGCTGATAACATTACAACAACTAGTTTAGTAGTTGTACCTAATCAAATTAAAAATAAAGAAAAAGTAGCTTCAGATATCGCTAAAATTTTAAATACTGATTATTTAAATGTTTATAAATTTATTAGTAAAAGAAGTTCTATTGAAAGAATTCATCCTCAAGGGAGAGGTCTTAGTTATGATATTGCTGAAAAAATAAATAATTTAAATTATGATGGAGTATATTTAGTAAAAGAATCTAAAAGATATTATCCCTATGATACAATGCTATCTCATGTTCTTGGTTATGTAGGAATAGATAATCAAGGTTTATCAGGTATTGAGCTTGAATATGACAAATATTTAAAAGGCAATGATGGGGCTATTAAATATTTTTCTGATGGTAAAGGAAATAGATTAGATTTAAGCGAGGTCTATAATCAACCAGTTAAAGGTAATAATATAGCTTTAACAATTGATGCTAAAATTCAAGAAATGGTTGAAAGAGAATTAGATAATGTAATGATGGCATTAAATCCTGCCCAAGCTTTAGTATTGATAATGAACCCTAATAATTCAGAAGTTATTGCCATGAGTAGCAGACCTAATTTTAACAGTAATAAATATCAAGATTATGATATTGAAACAATTAATCGTAATTTACCAATATGGGGAACTTATGAACCAGGATCAACTTTTAAAATAATAACTTTAGCAGCTTCTTTAGAAGAAAAAACAATCAATTTATTTGAAGACCATTTTCATGATAGTGGAGCAGTGACGGTTGAAAGTGCCCGTATAAAATGTTGGAAATCAGGTGGTCATGGTTCTCAGACTTATTTAGAAGTAGTCCAAAACTCCTGTAATCCAGGATTTGTATCTTTAGGTCAAAAATTAGGTACTAATCTATTATATGATTATTTAATAAAATTTGGGTTTGGTACTAAAACGGGAATTGATTTAAATGGGGAAAGTTCAGGAATATTATTTAATCTTGATCAAATGGGCCCAATAGAAACAGCTACAACCGCTTTTGGTCAAGGAATAAGTGTTACTCCTTTACAACAAGTAAGAGGAGTGAGTGCAGCTATAAATGGGGGTAATTTACATGTCCCTTATATAGTAAGAAGTATTAGTGAATCAGAAACTAATGAAGTAATTGTTCTCAATAAACCTAAATTTGTTAAAAAAGTAATTTCTGAAGATACTTCTAAATTAGTTAGATATGCTTTGGAAACAGTTGTAGCTCATGGGACAGGAAGAAATGCTTATATTGAAAACTATCGAGTTGGGGGCAAAACGGGTACTGCTCAAAAAGTAAAAGATGGGGTATATATGGTTGGGAATTATATCTTATCTTTCATTGGCTTTTTTCCAGCTGATAAACCAGATTATGTAATTTATGTAGCGGTTGATAATCCTAAAGGAATAACTCAATATGGTGGCACCGTTTCAGCCCCAATAGCAAAAAATATTATGTTAAGTATTATTGATTATTTGAATTATAAACCAATTAATAATGAATTACAAAAAGAATATATGTGGCTCGATATTAAACATTTATATTTACCTAATGTGGTTGGAAAAGATGTTAAAGAAGTAAAAAAAGATTTAAAAAACTATAAAGTTGAATATAGTGGTAGTGGGACAAAAATTATCGAGCAAACTCCCAAGGGAGATACTTATGTTAAAGAGGGTAGTGTTAATTCTTATTGCTATGAATTATATTCGCCA
>CAZZNR010000016.1:0-11200 GCA_964655835.1 uncultured Muribaculaceae bacterium
ACTCTTCCATTAATTGAATATATTGGTTTTTCTTTATAATATCCTACTACTGCTGCTATATCATTATTTGTTCCCCATACTTTTCCGTCATCATCAATATAATTAAAAAATTCTTTTGTTGCTTTTTCATTATTTAAATATTCTTTCATTTGCCATGGACATCTTGCATATAGAATTCCTCTTTCACCATCGACTGCTTTTTTATCTGTTTTAGGGTTTATAATCATAGCTTCAACTCCTGGAATTAAATAGCCACTTTCATTACTTCTATTTTCAACTCCATATGTTGTCATAATAGCTGAACCAAGTTCAGTACTACCACTTCCAATAACTATTGATTTTGATCCAGCAGCTTTCAATTTTTCATTAACTATTTTAGTTGGCTCTTTTGGGGTAGGTTCTCCCCCACTAGAAGGTTTTAAATTTTTCAAATCTCCTGGATTAAGTTTTGAATGTGCTAATGCTACATAAAGACCAAAAGGCGCTATAACATCACTAATTTCATCTTCAATTAAAGCTTTAGTAATTAAAGATGGTTCAAATGCTCCAGGATTATAAACAATATTTGCCCCACAAGCTCTACGTAATAATAAAGCATAAAATTGACTTGTTATATGTGATATAGGAATAAGTAATAAAGATTTATCACCGTCTTTTAATGGAAATTCAGGAAAAACTTCATTTTCATGAGCTTTTAATAAATTAATAATTGCTTCGTGCGTATGTACAGCACAATTTGGTATACCAGTTGTAGTTCCTCCTGTATTTGAATAAGTAGCTATCTCATTTATTAAATTAATATTTTGGCTATTCGTTGATTTTATAATTTTACTTTCTGATAATTCTTTAATTTCACTTGGATATACTATTTCTATATTTTTAGGTAAATCAAGAAAATCTATCATTTCTTTAAAATTAAAATTATGATTATAAGTCCTTCTTTTTCCTTCAGTTCTATAATCACCAGCTGAAGTAAAGATTATTCTTTTTATATTATTTTTTCCGTTATTATTAAGAAATTTTAAAGATTCTTTAAGTTCGGGGGTAATATACTCAGCACTTAATATAATTGTATCAGCACCTTTTTCAATTGAATGTCTTAATACATCGCTTTTAAAAAATGCTATACTAACTGTAGTCACAATAGCTCCTAATTCAAGTAATGCCATATATATTAATTCATATTCAGGTGCATTTAAATTACAAATAGTTACTGGTTTTCTACAACCATAAAAAAACCCTTGAGATATAAAATATTCTTTATATTTTTCTATTCTTTGCCAGTATTCATCCCTAGTAATTTGATTCCCATCAAACTCGATAACAATACCTTTTTGGTTTCTTTTTTCGTCTTTTTTTCTAATATAATCTACTACTGAATTGTATTCCATCTAATATCCCCCATTTGCTGCTACTTATTATACATTTTTTTTCTTATTATGCAAGATATTTAGCATGATGATTAAAAAATATCACAATTCATGATATTTTTTATGGTTTTATTAATTCTTTATTCCCCATATAAGGTCTTAAAACTTTAGGTATATTTATACTGCCATCTTCATTTACATTATTTTCTAAAAAAGCAATTAAGCCTCTTGGTGTTGCTAATATTGTATTATTAAGAGTATAAACATATTTTGGGCCTTTATCAGTTTTGGTTCTAATTCCTAATCTTCTTGCTTGAGCGTCTCCTAAAGTTGAACAAGAACCTACTTCAAAATATTTTTGTTGTCTAGGACTCCATGCTTCAACATCACATGATTTTACTTTTAAATCAGCTAAATCACCAGAACAACATTCTAAAGTTCTAACCGGAATATTTAAACTTCTAAAAAATTCAACGGTATAAGACCACATTTTATTATACCAATCTAAGTGATCTTCTTCATTACATAATACTACTATTTCTTGTTTTTCAAATTGGTGGACCCTATATATTCCTCTTTCTTCAATACCATGAGCTCCTACTTCTTTTCTAAAACAAGGTGAATAAGAAGTTAAAGTAATGGGAAGACTTTCTTCTTTAATTATTTGATCTTTATATTTTCCTATTATAGAGTGTTCACTTGTACCAATTAAATATAAATCTTCGTTTTCAATTTTATACATCATGTTTTCCATTTCCGTAAATGACATAACTCCAGTAACAACATCAGATCGAATCATAAAAGGCGGAATACAATAAGTGAATCCCTTATCAATCATAAAATCTCTGGCATAACTAATCATTGCCGAATGTAATCTAGCAGCATCACCAATTAAATAATAAAACCCTGAGCCACTAGTTCGACCTGATGATTCTTTATCAAGTCCAGCAATTCTATCTAAAATATCGGCATGATATGGTATTTCAAATTTCGGTATTATTGGTTCTCCAAATTTTTCAATTTCAACATTTTCCGTATCATCTTTACCTAATGGGACGGTATCATGTATTATTTGGGGAATTAACAACATTTTATTACGGATATCTTGTTCTAATTTTATTTCTTCTTTTTCTAATGCTACTATTTCATCATTATAATTTTGAACTTGATTTTTTAGTATATTTGCTTCTTCTTGTTTTTTATCGCGCATTAAAATACCAATTTTATCACTGGCTTTATTTTTTTCATTTCTTAAATTATCACCTTTTTGTTTAATTTCCCGATATGTTATATCTAAATTATATATTTCATCTACTAAAGACAATTTCTCATCTTGAAATTTCTTCTTAATATTTTCTTTAACCAAATCTTTATTTTCTCTAATTAATTTAATATCGATCATTTTTATCTATCTTCCTTCTATTTTATATTATATCATTAATTATTTTCTTTTTAAATCATTTCTAACAAAAAAAAGATGGTCTCAGGAGTGTTTTTAAACACGGTACCATCCTTTATTTAACTTTTCTTTTTAACGGTTTATAAACCCGGAAGTTATTAACTTCACTAATAGGTAGATTCATTAATTCGATTAATTAACTTGCACCATCCGTTAACTCTCTAAATAATAGATATTAATTATAGTCCTATATTATCGCTTTCTTGTTTTTTATATTAACATATATATTAAAGATTATCAATGGCTTTTTTTAAAGCTTCATAAGGTAAAGTTGCACAGGTTTTACGATTTTCTTGTTTATATATTTCATCATATACTATAGCCTCTTTTAAGATATCTTTATTATATTTTTTTTCATTAATCATCTTTTCAAAATTAATGATATATTCTTTTACTTCATCAACTGTTTTATTAATTATATTTTTTAGCATAATGGAAGTACTAGAAGTACTTATGGCACATGCTTCACCATCAAAGTAAGCATCTTTAATAATATTGTTTTCAATCTTTATATATAGATTTATATCATCAATACAAGAAATATTATTAGCATTTGATTTAATATATTCTTTTCCTTTAGTTTCTTTATGAAAAGGATGAGAATAATTATCTAACATGATTTGTCTTTTTAATTCAGTATCCACTATATCATTTCCTTTAATATTTTTTCGTTATCTGTAAGTAATTCAATTAAGGAATCTATTTCCTCATAAGTATTGTAAAAATACAAACTAACTCTCACCGTATTTTTAACTCCCGTTACACTTTTTAATATTTTAGCACAGTGGTTACCGGCTCGAGTGCAAATATTATATTTATTTAAATAATAAGCTACATCTTGACTAAAGATACCCTCAACATTAAAAGCAATTATGCCACTACCAGCTTCTTCATTAATAACTTTTATATGATTAATTTCCAATAATTTAGATGATAGATAATTTTTTAATTTTTGTTCATAAACATTAATATTTTCCATACCAATGGTTTGTAAATAATCTACTGCTGCTCCTAATCCAATTATTCCAGCAATATTAGGAGTGCCAGCTTCTAATCTTTGAGGTATATCTTTTAGATAGATTTCTTTTTCACTATCAAAAGATTCATTCATTCCTCCTCCGAGAATTAGAGGATCTAGTTCT
The DNA here is from genome assembly GCA_964655835.1 of uncultured Muribaculaceae bacterium. Lineage (GTDB taxonomy): Bacteria > Bacillota_I > Bacilli_A > RF39 > UBA660 > DUUS01. The sequence goes on from CAZZNR010000016.1 coordinate 3,972, forward strand.
TCTAATAATTCTTTTTTGCCATATAATACCCCAATGCCAGTTGGACCACACATTTTATGGCCGGAAAAAACTAAAAAATCTATATCACTTTCTTTGACATCAGTCTTTTTATGAGGAACACTTTGCGCCCCATCAACCACCACAAAAATATTATTTTGATGAGCATAAGCACATATTTCTTTGATAGGCCTTACATCTCCGACAACATTCGTAATTTCGGCAAGAGAAATTATTTTAGTTTTAGGTGTAATAACTTTTTTTAATCCTTCTAAAGTAATATGTAAATTAGTATCTAAAGGAGCATAAATTATCTTTAAATTATATTTATTAGCTAGTCTAAACCATGGTAATACATTACTAGCATGTTCACTTTTACTAATAATAATTTCATCACCTGGTTCGACTATTTTTTCAAAAAAACCACATGCAATAGTGTTAATTCCTTCGGTTGCTCCACTATTAAATACTATTTCGTTTATATCAGCATTGATAAAATCAGCCACTTTTTTGCGGGCTGCTTCATATTCGACATCCACTTTATAACTTATTGAATAATCACCGCGGTGAGCATTAGCACTATAATTACAATAATAATTATTCATAGCATCTATTACTGACTGTGGTTTAAAGGTAGTAGCACCATTATCTAAATAAATATAATCATGTTTAAACATAGGAAAATCTTCACGATTCATTTTATCACCTCCAATTAATTATTTCTTTTATTTTAGTTATCAAATTTTTATTTTTAAATATATTAATTAAAAAACCTGTTAATATCAATTTTTTAGCATCTTCTTTGCTTATCCCTTTACTCATTAAATACGATAGTTCTTCTTTAGATATGATACCAATTGAAGTTTGATGATTCGCTATAATTTGACTTGTTTCAACCTTTATATTAGGAATAATTGTGCCCCAACCGTTATTTAGATTAATTAATTTAATATTTTCTAACAAAACATTATTCTTTTTATTACTCATATTACCATTGATATTAATTATACTTTTTCCTTGATTATTAATACCATGAATATTTAAAATAATTTTAGCTTCTTGCGTTTGATAATCAGTATCGATATTTAATTCATATTTATTATTATTAATAAAAGAATGATTATAAATTAAACTAGATTTATCTTTAACTTTAATTTTTATATTAGTATTTTCTTGATCTATAATCCGAAAATCATTAATGATAACCTCTGAGCTATTTTTTATTACAATATCTAAAGTTTTTAAGCTTTGATTCATAATAGTGTATTCAGTATCTTCAAATACTATTATTTTAATATTATCTTGATTAGAAATACTATTATTCATAATTATTTTATTCATTTTTTTCATTCTCGCTTACTAAACTTGACTTATTATATTTTTTATATCCTTCTTTGCCAATTTTTAAAGCTAAATTTATATCACCTGATTTTATAATTTTTCCTTCACTTAAAACATGAACATGAGTAACATCAAGTAGTTTTAATAATTTCGGTCCATGAGTAATTATTAAAATACTTACTTGATGATTTAATTGATATTCTTTTAAAGAATCACAAACTATTTTAAGACTATCTACATCTAAGCCACTATCAAGTTCATCTAAAATGATTAATTTAGGTTCTAACATCCAAAGATGAAGTAGTTCATTTTTCTTTCTTTCTCCCCCACTCATTCCTTCATTAATCCCGCGGTGGATAAAACTTCTTGGAATTGCTAATCGATCACAAGTTTCTTCTAATTTTTTATTAAAATCATAGATATTTACAATTTCTCCGGTTTTTTCAAAAAGAGCAACTCTTAACATCTCAGCATTCGTAACTCCGGGGATTTCAATCGGATTTTGATTTACTAAATAAATTCCTTCTTTAGCCCTCTTTGTAATATCTAATTTAAGTAAGTTTTTAGAATTAAATGTTATTTTACCTTCTGTAACTAAATAATTAGGATCACCAATTATTGTTTTACATATTGTACTTTTCCCAATTCCATTAGGACCCATTATAGCATGGATTTCATTTAATTTTAGGTCTAAATTAAAATCATTTAAGATTTTTTTATTATTAATTTCAACTCTTAAGTTTTCAATTTTAAGCATTATTAATCACCGAAATAATTTTATCATTAGAGCATGGAAAAAGCAAACTAACTGTTTGCTTTTAATCATTATTTGATTTATCAAGAGCGACTAATACCTCTCTTGGTTTTGAACCGTTAGCAGCTCCAATAATACCTCTTTCTTCTAATAAATCGATTATGCGGGCCGCTCTATTATAACCTACTCTAAATCTTCTTTGGAGTAAAGAAGCACTAATTTTTCCCGCATCTAAAGCAAAATCAACCACTTCATTATATAGGGGATCTTCATATTCTTCTGCTTCAAAGCGGCTTCCGGCAGCCATATAATCAGGATCTGCTTTTAGTAATGAATCATCATAACTAGCTTTTTGTTCTTTAGATACATACTCAATTAAGCGCCCAATCTCTTCATCACTTATAAAAGTACCTTGAACTCTGATAGGATGATTTTCTCCCATTGGTAAGTAAAGCATATCACCTCGACCTAATAATTTTTCTGCTCCAGTTGCATCTAAGATAGTGCGCGAATCGATATAAGAAGCTACTGTAAAAGAAATTCTTGAAGGAATATTAGCTTTTACAATACCGGTTATAATATCAGTTGATGGTCTTTGGGTAGCAACAATCAAATGAATTCCTGCTGCTCTTGCCATTTGGGTAATTCTCATAATAGAATCTTCAACTTCTTTAGCAGCAACAAGCATTAAATCAGCAAGTTCATCAATAATTACCACAATATAAGGTAATAATGGTGAATTGGTATTATTCTTTTTGTTTTCTTTATTTAGCGATTCATTATAGACAAAAATATTTTTGGCCCCTTTTTCTTCAAAAAGAGCATATCTTCGATCCATTTCAGCTACAATTCTTTGTAAAGCAATATTAGCTTTTTTAGGATCTGTTACAACTGGACATAATAAATGAGGGACCCCATTATAATTAGATAATTCAACCTTTTTGGGATCTACTAAAACTAATTTTACTTCATCAGGTCTTTTATACATCAAAATTGATGCTATAAAACTATTTATACATACTGATTTTCCTGAACCAGTGGCACCTGCTACTAATAAATGAGGCATATTATATAAATCAGCACAAATTGTTCTTCCTTTAATATCTTTACCTAAAGCCACTAATACTTGGGCATTTTGCATACTTTTAGGTATCGAATTGAATACTTCTCTAATTGGAACCGTTGCTACTTGTTTATTAGGTATTTCAATTCCGACTGTACTCTTACCCGGAATAGGAGCTTCAATTCTAACATCTTTAGCCGCTAAAGCTAAAGCAATCTCGCGATGAATACTAGTAATACGATTTAATTTGGTGGCCGCTTTAATTTCAATTTCATATTGGGTAACCGCTGGACCTTCATGAATATCAACTACTTTGCCGGTAATTTGAAAATCATTAAGAACTCTTTCAAGAGCTACTTTATTTGCGTTTATAAATTCAGTTGGATTTACTTTTCCTAACTTTTTAACAGGATCCAAAATATCCAAAGATGGTAACTTATACATTCCATTAGTTGAATTAGCTAATTTATAGCCTGACCCTGGAGCATAACTAAGGTGCATATTTTTAACTTCTTCAGCACTTGATACCAAAATTTTATCAGAAATATCATTATCTTCATCTTCTGGCATTTTAAACAAGCGACTATCTTTAGCGTTTTCTTTAATTCCGTTAAATATTTTTTTAATTTTATTGAAAATATCGGCAAAACTAATATCTAGAAGCATTATTAAACCAAAAATAGCTGATACAACTAAAACAATATAGGTTCCTTTAATATCAAGAGCAAGAACTAATAACCAAGAAAAGGCTGCGCCTATTATTCCTCCACCCATATTTTTTAAATTAAAATAATTATCACTTTTAATTGTATTGAGAAAATTATCGATTGTTTCTTTAAAGATTGAATTAATCATTATGTCAGGATTATTTTTAATATATTCCATATGCGATAAAGTTAAAAGAGCAATTAACAAAATATAAAAACCAATTAATTTAGTTGTAAAAAACTTTGGTAAATTTCTTTTTAAAATCATATAAGTACCTAAGACTAAGAACAATACAATTAAAATAGCCCACCAAGCACCCATAACAAAAATAGTAAAATCTTTTATTAAATCCCCCACGGGACCAAAGGAACCAATTCCAATAACACTAATTAAAACTAGTATTAAACCAGTTAATTCCGTACTAAATTTTACTTTATTAATATCTTCTTTTCTTTTTTTCTTTTTAGCCATGAGTCTCACACCTTAAAAATATTATATCTTAATCACGCATTATTTGCAAAGAAAACCTATTAAATAAAATAAAAAAGTAAAATTAAATTTAACTTTTTATTTTATCTTTATAATCATTAATTAACTCTTCCAAACTATTAGGGCTTAAAAACAATAAGACGACATTATGATACTTTAATAATGGATCAGCATTATCTATTTTAATAGAAAAGCCGTTTTTTAATTTAGAAATAATCATTTTTGAATTAATATCAGGATAATCTTCTTGCTTTTCTCTTGCCGGATGAATATCTAAAACATAAGAGGCATTACTTTTGTTTAAGACTTTAATAAATTCATCAGCAAACATTTTCGTTCTTGAAAAAGTATGAGGTTGAAAGATTGTTATTATTGTTTTATCGGGATATTTCTGTTTAGCAGCTTCTAATGTAACTTTAATTTCTTCAGGATGATGGGCGTAGTCATCAATAATAATATTATCATTAACTTCCTGAATCGAAAATCTTCTTTTGGCTCCAGGAAAAGTAATTAATGCTTCTTGGATTTCATCTTTATCAATATTTTCTAAATAACATAGTGATATTACAGCTAAAGTATTTAATACCATATGTTTTCCCGTAAATTTGATTTTATAACTATGATAAAATTGCTTATTAATATAAACATCAAAAGTCGTTCCTTCAGAGGTATATTTAATATTTTTAGCAATAACATCATTATTATTTTTATATCCATAAAATAATATTTTACCATTTATCTTTAATTTCCTCGTATGAGGATCATCACCATAAGCTATTACTTTTTTTTCGGCATTAGATGCAAAACTTTGATAAGCATCAATGACATCATTAATATCATGATAATAATCAATATGATCTAAATCAATATTAGTAATAATAGCATATTTTTGATAATAATCTAAAAAATGTCTTTTATATTCGCAAGCTTCTAAAACAAATTTCTTATTTTTTTTATTAGCATAACCAGTACCATCACCAATTAAATAATTAGTTCCCCCATTTTTTTTAAGAACATGACTTAACATTGCGGTTGTGGTTGTTTTACCATGACAGCCCGAAATGCTTATTGTTTCGAAATTTTTAGTTAACTTAGCTACCATTTCTTGATATGTATATATTTTAAGACCTAATTCTTTAGCTTTTTTTACTTCAACATTATCATCATTAAAAGCATTACCTTGAACTATAATTAAATCTTTAGTAATATTTTTTTCGTCAAAAGGAGTTATTTTAATATGCTTTTTTAATTCAGTTGTTGTAAAAAAATCTTGGCTTAGATCACTACCTTTAACTTCATAACCTAAATCATGCATAATTTGAGCTAAAGAACTCATTCCTGAACCAGCAATTCCAATAAAATGGTACATAATTTCTCCTTATTTTTTCATTAATTTATTAATTCTTTTAATAGCCGCTTTGGCATTTATTTTATATAAAATATGCATAAATTTGCAATCTTTACCTAAGTATAATTTAAACTTATTCTTTTCGATAACTTTAATTATTTGGGCGGCAGCTTCTTTAGCAGATAACATTTTAATGTCACTAGAATTACTTTCCTTAACTTTAATATTTGAATTCTTGGCAATATCAGTTGCCATTGCTCCCGGAAGTACTAATGATACTTTAACATTAGTATCAAGTAATTCAGAGTATAAACCTTCGGTAAGTAAACTTAAAGCTGCTTTTGAAGCTCCATAAGCTGATTGACCAGGAAAAGGAAAAAAGCCCCCCATACTACTTACATTAAGTATATATGCTTCGTCTCTTTCTTTTAATTCATTAATAAAAGTTTTTATTAATTTTAATGGTCCATAGAAATTAACATTCATTACTTTTTCAATAATATTCATTTCTAATTCACTTATATCTTTAAAAGGTTGAATAATTCCTGCATTATTTATTAAAACATCAATATATGGTTGATCTTTATAATAATTTTCTTTAAAGGACTTAATATCATTATCGCTAGTAACATCAACTTGATAAATAAATAATCTACTTTCATTTAATTCCTTTTTTAATAATATTAAATTTTCTTCATTGATATCAATTGCACTTACATAAGCTCCTTTAGCTATTAATTGTTTTACTAACTCTTTACCTACTCCTGAACCTCCCCCAGTAACTACCACTCTTTTACTATGTAAATTCATAATAACTCCTACTTTCTTTACTAATTAGTATATCATATATAATTAAAATAAAAAAAGAAGTTTACACTTCATTTTCAAATCTTTTTTTAACAATATCCCAATTAATAAATTTAAAAATATCATTAGCATACGATTTTTTCTTAGTTAGATAATCTAAATAATAAGCATGTTCCCAGATATCAATTACTAATAAAGGAACAAAATCCCAAATAGTTTGGTCTTGATGTTTTTCCACTTGAAGAATAATTAGTTTATCAAGTATTTTACTATAACCTAGCATTCCCCAACCACCACCTTCAATATTAGTAATATTACTAATAAATTGATCTTTAAAAGCTTCAAATGAACCGAAGTCTTGATTAATTTTATTAAGTAAAAATGGATTTAAGTCTTCTTGAAATGGACTAATATTTTCAAAAAATAATTGGTGAAGTACTGCTCCGGCCCCTTGAAAAGCCAAACTTTTTTCTAAAGCTTTAATATTGGCAAAATCGTTATCTTCTCGAGCTTTTTTTAAATCATGTAAAACTTTATTATAATTATCGACATAACCTTTATATAATATTTCATAATGATTCTTCATTGTTTCTTCACTTATAAAACTAAAATCATTATATTTATAAGGCAGTTCTATCATTTCCATCATATTTATCTTTCCTTCTATTTTTTATTATATTATACTATAAATATTTTAGATATATTTTATTTCACATTTTTAC
>CAZZNR010000017.1:0-10850 GCA_964655835.1 uncultured Muribaculaceae bacterium
CTTAGTGAAATAAAAGAAATATCTTTAAGTGAAAGTAAGAATAGAGAAATAGTTACTAAATTAAAAGCTGATTATCGCGAAATTTATTTAAAATATAATAAAAATCCTGAAGAATATGACTTTGTTAAAGTACCACTAGAATTACAATTTGAAAATATTGATAAACTATTTGCTGCTTTTGAAATATCGATGGACAGTAATTCTTATAGTGAAGTAGGGAAAATAGTTAAAGCTTTAGATGATACGATTGGTAATTTAATTATTGTTATTGAAGAAGCCCCAACTATTATAATAATGGGTAAAAAATTAATTCCCGTTAAAATTAATGATATCAGAAACATTTATAATAAAATGCTTAAAGAAAACTACAATTTAGATTATTTAAATATTGATTATAATATTTCCGAATCAGAAAAAAAGATTGCTGATATCTTTGACCGTTTAAATGTATTAAATTTAACTGATTCTATTTTTGAATTAAAGACTATTCTATCTTATTTTGAATCTTTATATTATGATTTTGATAATGAAAAAATGAGTAAAAAAGCTTTTGAAGAAAATATGCGCAAAGTTGCTATAAAAAGTAAAAAGATGCTAAACATTATTACTAAATTAGCTTCTAAAATTGAAGATATAAAATATAGTTATGATTTAACTAATGAAGAAGTTAAAATAATAGATGAATTAAATATTAATATTAAAGCTATTCAAAATGATTATGAAGTCACTTTAGAAAATTATCGCAATAAATCGTTTGCTTTTTCAAGATTAAATAAAGAATTAGAACATTTAAATTTAAAATTATCTAAAAATGAAGATAAACTATCTTTAACTTTAAAAACCTTAGGAGGATTAAAAGAAGATGAATTAAGAGCTCATGAACAATTTGATGAAATTGAGAGCATCTTAAAAAAATCTAAAGCCCAAATATCAAGTTTTAAACTACCTATTATTCCGGAAAATTATTATATTCATTTAAATGAAGCTAATGAAGCTATTGAGGAAATGATGGTAGAATTACAAAAAAAACCAATATCAATTAGAGTATTAAATACAAGAGTTGATACGGCAAGAGATTTAGCTTTAAAATTATATAAAACAACTAATGAAACAATAAAAACAGCTAAATTAGCTGAAAATACAATTGTTTATGGCAATAGGTTTAAACCTCTTAATACGGTTCTTAATCAAGGATTAAAAAAAGCTGAAAAGAAATTTTTTGCTGGTCATTATAAAGAATCTTTAGAACAAGCAATTAATGCTATATCTTTAGTCGATATTAATATTCATAATAAATTAATTGAAACTTATAAAAAATAAAAAGCCTTAAGGCTTTTTTAATTAATTATTTTTTTGCCTTTTTTAATACGATATTATATAATTAGAACTAGGTGATAAATAATGATTTATTTAGATTATTCAGCAACTACTCCTGTTTTACCAGAAGTTTTAGACAGCTATGATAAAGTTACTAAAGATTACTTTGGTAATCCCAATAGTTTACATAGTTTAGGAACTAAGTCAAAAGAATTACTTAATGAAGCATTAAAGCAAATATGTGAAATATTTAAAATAAATAATAAAGAATTAATAATTACTAGTGGAGCAACCGAATCTAACAATTTAGCCTTAATAGGTTCAGCTCTTTCATATGGGAAAAAGGGAAGTAGAATTATTGTATCTAAATTAGAACATGATTCAATATATGGCATATGTAAATTTTTAGAAAAAAATGGTTTTATTATCGATTATGTTGAAAATGATTTAGAAGGGGTTATTGATTTTGATCATTTAAAAAAACTTATTACCAAAGATACAATTTTAGTAAGTATATGTGCTGTTAATAGTGAATTAGGTATTAGGCAACCTCTTAAAACCATCAAACAAGTTATTCATAAAGAAAATCCTAATGTTATATTTCATAGTGATATGACTCAAGGTATAGGTAAAATTCCAGTAATATTAAGTGATGTTGATTTGGCTTCTTTTAGTGCCCATAAAATATATGGTCCAAAAGGAGTAGGGGGTTTATATAAAAAAAATAGTATTAATTTATGCCCGATAATATATGGCTCAAATGAGGAATTAAGACCAGGTACTCCAGCTCTTCCTTTGATTGCAACATTGTCAAAGGCTTTAAGAATTGTTACAAGTGATTTAAATGAAAAAGAAGCCAAAATATCTAGATTAAATGAAAAAATATGTTTAGGGTTAAAAAAATATCCCAAAATATTAATTAATAAAACCAAGTATTCGATTCCTCATATTTTGAATATTAGTTTAATGGATATAAAACCAGAAACATTTATTCATGCTTTAGAGAAACATCAAATATATGTTGGGTCTAATACCGCATGTTCAAGTGGGAAATTAAGTAAGGCTGTCTTTAATATTTATAAAGATAAAACCAGAGCTTTAACTACTTTAAGGATTAGCTTATCTCATTTAACTAGTAATGAAGAAATTAATGTTTTTTTAAATGTTTTTGATCAAGTATATACTAAATTAAATGAACTTAATTAAGGTGATAAAATGAAAAAAATAATAATAATTAAATATGGTGAATTAACAACTAAAAAAGATAATATTTCTTTTTTTATTAATACTTTAAAAGATAATATTAAAAAAACTTTAATTAATATTAATCATGAAATAAAGTTTGATAAAGGAAGAATGTATATTTACACTAATAATTATGATGAAGTAGTTAAGGTGCTTACTAATACTTTTGGTATTCATGAAATAAATATTGCCTATGAACTTGATAATAATAATTTAGAATTAATAAGCGATAATTTAATAGAGTTACTAAAAAATAAAGAGTTTATAACTTTTAAAGTAAATACCAAAAGAAGTGATAAGAATTATTCTTTAAATAGCATAGATATAAATAAAAAACTTGGTTCTATTATCTTAAATAATTTTAAAAATAAAAAAGTAGATGTCCATAATCCTGAGCTTAATATTAATGTCGAAATAAGATTTAATAAAAGTTATTTATATTTTGAAAAAGTAAAAGGAATAGGAGGGTATCCCGTTGGAACTTTAGGTAAAGGATTATTAATGTTAAGCGGTGGAATAGATTCTCCTGTAGCTGGTTATTATGCTTTAAAAAGAGGGATTAGAATTGAAGCTATCTATTTTGAAAGCCCCCCTCACACTAGTTTAGATGCTAAAAATAAAGTATTATCTTTAGCTAGGGAATTATCGAAATACAGTGGATATATAAAGATTCATATAGTTAATTTCACTAAAATTCAAGAAGCCATTTATAAAAATTGTCCTAATGATTATATGATTACAATTATGAGAAGAATGATGTATCGTATAAGTGAAAGATTAAGTTATAAAATAAATGCTAAAGTACTAATAAACGGCGAGTCAGTTGGCCAAGTAGCTAGTCAAACTTTAACTAGCATGAAGGTTATTAATGAAGTAGTTAAATTACCAGTGCTAAGACCATTAGCATGCTTTGATAAATTAGAAATAATTAATATTGCTAAAAATATTAATACTTATGATATTTCTATCTTACCTTATGAAGATTGTTGCACAATATTTGTTCCCAATCATCCTGTTATTAATCCCGAATCAAAACTAGCTTCTGAATATGAAAATTTAATTCCTTATGAAGAATTAATTAATGAAGCTATGAACAATATTGAAGTAATTAAAGTTATGAAAGAAAATAATAAATTTACTAATATTTTGTAAAATAATAACCATAATATAAATAAGGTGATACTTATGATATTTAAAGGTTATAATGATAGTCAAAAAAGAAACTTTCTTAAATATTTAAATGAATATGGTTTGAATCTTAATTATAAAGAAGAAAAAGATATTTTTAAAGAAGCTCATAAGCCAGAAAATTGTTTGAAATATAAAGAAAAAAAATAATTAGAATTCCTAATTATTTTTTTGGGTAAAGGAATTAAATTAAGTAAAATAGAAGAAATCTTTGTAAAGAGATAGAGATTTCTTTTATTATATGATAATATCATTATGGGTGAAAAAATGAAAATATTAAGTGTAAATGCTGGATCATCTTCTTTAAAATTTACTTTATTTGAGATGCCAGAAGAAAAAGAATTAATAAGTGGAGTATTTGAAAGAATAGGTTTAAAAGAATCTTTTTATACAATTAAATTGGATGGTGAAAAGATAAAAAAAGAAGCTAGCTTTAAAAATCATAAAGATGCTTTTGAAATTTTAGTTAAAGAATTAGTTGCTAATAATATTATTAAGAATTTAAATGAAGTTGAAGGTATTGGTCATCGAACTGTTCAAGGAGGACCATATTTTAATAAAACAGTTATTGCGACGAAAGAGAATATTAAAATTGTAGAAGATTTATCATCGTTGGCCCCACTTCATAATCCTCCTATTATAGTAGCTATTAAAGCGGCTATGGAAGTATTTAAAAATGCTACTCAAACTTTAGTTTTTGATACTGCTTTTCATCAAACTATCGCTAAAGAAAATTATATATATCCTGTTCCTTATGAATGGTATACTAAATATAATATTAGAAGATATGGTTTTCACGGAACTAGTCATCAATATGTAACTTTAAGAGCAAGTGAAATAATGCAAAGAACCGATTTAAAATTAATTACTTGTCATATTGGTAATGGAGCAAGTATTTCTGCTGTTAAAAATGGTGAGTGTCTTAATACTTCAATGGGATTTACTCCTAATGCGGGTTTAATGATGGGAACCAGATGTGGCGATATTGATACCACAATCGCAACTTATATTATGAAAGAAACTGGTATTAGCGCTGAAATGGTTGATAATATTTTAAATAAAGAAAGTGGTTTACTAGGAATAAGTGGCGTTTCATCTGATTCAAGAGATATTGAAGCAGGGATTGAAAAAGGGGATGAAAGATGTCTATTAGCTCAAAATATTTATGTTAATAAAGTGGTAGAATATATTGCCAAATATTATGTTGAACTAGAAGGAGCCGATGCTATTATTTTTACGGCTGGAGTAGGAGAAAATGGCATTGATATTAGAAAACAAATAATTGCCAAGTTAAATGTTTTAGGGATAAAAATAGACGAAAACAGAAATAATATTCGAGGTGAAGAAAAATTAATATCAACTGATGATTCAACCGTAGCTGTTTATATAATACCTACTAATGAAGAATTAATGATAGCATTAGATACTTATACCTTAATAAAATAGAAGGAGGATTGATTTAAATCGGGTCTAAAGAGATATTTAAAAAAATATATAAAGAAATAAAACAACATGATACTATTGTAATTGCTCGCCATATTGGGCCAGATCCTGATGCAATAGGCAGTCAAATTGGTTTAAGAGATGCTATTAAATTCACTTTTCCTAAAAAGAAAGTTTATGCAGTAGGAAGTCCGGTAGCAAGGTTTAAATATTTTGGTTCATTAGATAAAATTGATGATAGTTTATTAGTAAATCCATTATTAATTGTACTTGATTTACCTAATAAATCTCGTTTAGATGGAGTTAAACTTGATCATTATAAAAAAGTTATTAAAATAGATCATCATCCTTTTGAAGATAAATTTGGCGAAATTGAATATGTTAGAGAAAGTGCAAGTTCTACTTGTGAAATTATTATCGATTTAATTCAAAGTACTGGTTTAAGAATGGACAAAGAAACCGCTTCAAGTTTATTTTTAGGGGTAATAGCAGATAGTGATCGTTTCTTAGTACCAACTACTACTTATAAATCTTTAGAATTAGTTAGCCAATTAATTAAAAAATATGATCTTGATTTAAAAATTTTATATAATAAGTTATATGAAAGACCTTTAGATGAAGTTAAATTTCAATCTTATATAACATTAAACATGACCATTACTGAAAATGGTTTTGGTTATATAAAACTAACTGATGATATTATTAAAGAGTATAAAGTTGATTCATCATCAGCATCTAATATGGTTAATAATTTTAATTATATTAAAGAATTATATTCTTGGGCTTTTGTTTCATATGATGAAAGACAAGAATTATATAAAGTTAATATGAGAAGCCGAGGCCCTGTAATTAATGAAATAGCCATGAAATATAATGGTGGAGGTCATAAATATGCATCAGGTGCTAGGCTAAGTAATGTTGAAGATATTGATCTTTTATTTCAAGAATTAGATAAAGCTTGTAAGGAATATAAAGAGAACCTATAATTTTAATAGGTTTTTTTTGCTAGTTAGTGTATAATTATTAAAAGGTGATACTATGAAAAATATTAAAGTTATATTTATGGGAACACCCCAATTTAGTGTTCCGATTTTAAAATCTTTAATTGATAATACTAATCTAATTATGGTAGTAACAAGTCCCGATGCCTATGTAGGGAGAAAAAAAATATTAACGCCATGTGCCGTTAAAGAATTAGCTTTAAAAGAGAATATTAAAGTATTTAGTCCTTTAAATATAAAAAAAGAATACCAAGAAATTATATCTCAAAAACCCGATATTATTATTACTTGTGCTTATGGTCAAATAATACCTAAAGAATTAATTGAATATCCACCATTTGGTTGTATTAATATTCATGCTTCTTTATTACCAAAATATCGTGGAGGAGCCCCAATTCATCATGCTATTTTAAATGATGAAAAAGAAACAGGGATTACCATTATGGTAATGGATGAAGGCATGGATAGCGGCGACATTTTAGCTAAACAGTCCATTAAAATTGATGATAAAGACAATTTAGACACCTTATCAAATAAACTTTCTTTATTAGGAACTGATATAATCATTAAAGAGTTACCTTTAATAATTAAAAATAAATCTAAAAGAGAAAAGCAGGATTTAAAAGAAGTAACTTATGCTCCAATTATTAAAAGAGAACATGAAAAAATTAATTTTAACAAAACAGCTCGGGAAATATTTAATTTAGTCAGGACTTTAGCACCAACTCCGCTTGCTTACTTTACAATCGATAATGTCGACTATAAAGTAGGGGAATGTCAAATAGTTGAAGCAAATGGAAAGATCGGAACCGTAATTAAGGTTGATAAAGAAAGTCTGACAATTATGGCTCAGGATAAAGGAATAAGAATTACTAAAATTAAACCTACTGGTAAAAATATCATGAAAGTTAGCGACTTTTTTAATGGATTTAATAAAAATAATCTTTTAAATAAGGAAGTGATGTAATGAAAAACAATTTAAAGTTATTTAAAGAAGCATGGAAACATCCTTTTTATAGTAGTTTAATAAAATTAGGATGTTATGCTTTATTTTTCGCTGTTTTTTTTATAATTATTGCTTTAGGAAGAAATAATCCAATAATCGATCAAGAAGAAAATAATGATAATATTTCTTCTTATAAAGAAATGAAAAATAATATTATCGAAAATAATTTAAAAATAAAATATCATATTCTTGCTATTAATGAATACTACCTAGAAGGAACTATAATAAATGATATCTTTAGTGGCACTTTAGAACAAGATGATATAATTAAGAAATTAAAAATAACTAAAGAAAATATTTTTTTAATAGAAAAAAATACAGAAACCCTAACTACAGAATTATTAAAAGACATTAACATAATATATATATTCCCGGCCAATATTATTAATATTTTAAAGGAAAATGATTCTATAATTAAACAAAATGATTTATCTAAAACTTATAGCTATAAAATTGATAATAAGGCTATTACAGTTTTTATTGAAGATAATAAGATTAATAAAATTATAATTTTAGATAATTCAATAACTTATGAATTAGAAATAGAAATCATATAATATTAGATAATGATTATATTGCGTGCTTAATATAATAATGATAAAATAGTTTAGAGAGGTAAATATGGAGAATAAACGAGCAAAAATAATAGTAAATTCAATAACGATGGTAAGAGTTATTGGAACATTTTTACTTCCTTTAGCAAGTATAATTTTTTCAACTTGGGGTTTAATTGTATATTTAATGGTGCTATTACTAACTGATGCCTTAGATGGTTATTTAGCAAGAAAATTAAAAGCATCGACTTTATTTGGTAGTTTATTAGATACCATAGCTGATAAATTATTAGGTATAGCAGCTATGGCTATTTTAACTAAGTATTATATTATTATGATTTTACCGATTATAATCGAAACTATTATTGTGTTAATCAATACAAGAGGAGCTTTAAGAGGAGCCATTACCGAAAGTAGTGCAATTGGGAAAATAAAAACTTGGATTTTAGGAATAAGCATTGTTTTAGGTTTTTTAACAATAAGTTCTCCTGAATTACTTAATAATATAAATAATAATATGTTAGTTCCATTATTAGAATATATTAATAATAATGCTAATTCGATTATGAATATCTTAGCATCTATTACTGCTGGAGCTGGATTAATTGTGGCTTTTGATTATAATAATCAAATTCATAAAGATATTAAAAAAGCTCAAGAAGAAGGTATTGAAATAAAAAATATAAAATTTAAGAATAAACCAGAATTGATGTTTGCTTTATTCGATACCGATTTTTATCATAATACTCGAAATGAACCTTTAATAATTAAAATAGGTGACATAAGCTATAATTCAAATAAAAAATAAAATATATCCTGAGGATATATTTTTTTTAAGAATAATTGAGTTTTGCTTTTACTTTTGGTATACTTATTTTGGTGAAATATGAAAAATATTTATAGTTATTCCTTTGATGAATTAGAAGATTATTTATCTAAAATAAATGAAAAAAAATATCGAGCTAAACAAATTTATCAGTGGCTTTATGTTTATAAAATAAATAACTTTGATGAAATGACCAATATAAGTAAAAATTCTATTAATAATTTAAAAAATAATTTTACTAATCATTTTATTAAAATAAAAAATATTAAAAAACATAAAGATACAACAAAATATCTTTTAGCACTTCAAGATAATAATTTGATTGAAGCAGTTTTAATGAAACATAATTATGGAATTAGTTTATGTGTATCATCACAAGTTGGCTGTAACATTGGCTGTTCTTTTTGTGAAAGCGGCAAATTAAAAAAAGTCCGCGATTTAGATGTATATGAAATGGTCCAGCAAATTTTACTAATTGAAAAAAATATTAATAAGAGAATTGATAGTGTTGTAATTATGGGAATAGGCGAACCATTTGATAATTACGATAATGTTATGAATTTTATTAGAATAATTAATAATCCTTTTGGTTTAGCAATAGGAGCTCGTCATATAACGGTATCTACATCTGGCTTAATTCCAGGAATAAAAAAGTTTGCTGATGAAGGGATGCAAGTTAATTTAGCTTTAAGTCTTCATGCTCCGAATGATATATTAAGAAGCAAAATAATGAAAATAAATGATGTTTACAATATTGATGATTTAATTAACACTATTAAAGAGTACATTAAAAAAACTAATAGACGAGTAACCCTAGAATATGTTATGCTAGAATATATAAACGATGAAAAAGAGCAAGCTCTAGAGTTGGTTAATTTAATTAAAGGAATGAATGTTTATGTCAATTTAATTCCCTATAATGAAACGATGAATTCCGTTTATAAAAAAAGTAGTAAAGCAAGAATTTTAATGTTTTACAATATTTTAAAAAAACATAATATTAATGTAACAATAAGAAGAGAATTTGGCTTGGGAATAGATGCTGCTTGTGGGCAATTAAGAGCTAAGAAGGTGAATAAATGAAGTCATTTTATATAACAGATCCAGGAAGAGTAAGAGATCATAACGAAGATTCGGTTACGATTGTTAAAAATAAATCTGATGAACATTTAATGATTGTTGCTGATGGAATGGGCGGGCATCGCGCAGGAGAAATAGCTTCTTCGATGGTAGTTACTCATATTGGTTCAAGATTTTCAGCTTTAAGTACAATAGGTTCCAAATTAGATGCCGTTAACTGGCTTAATGAAAATATTAATGAAATAAATCGAAATATAATTAAATATGCTGAAGAACATGATGATTCAGCTGGACTAGGTACTACGGTAGTAATGGCTTTATTAACTAAAGAATTTTTAATGTTTTGTAATATAGGTGATTCTAGTGGTTATGTATTAAAAGATGAAAAATTACATAAAATAACCAAAGATCATACTCTAGTTAACCTTTTAGTAGATTCAGGAGAGCTATCACTTGAAGAAGCCCAACATCATCCAAAGAAAAATGTCTTAATGAAAGCTTTAGGTTCAGCTGATAAGCAAGAATTAGATATCTTTGATGTTGATATTAATGTCGATGCTATTTTACTTTGCAGTGATGGATTAACCAATATGCTGACTAAAGATCAAATAGAAAAAGTATTATCAGAAGAAAATATTAGTGTTGAAGCAAAATTAATTAAATTAATTAAAAAATGTAATGCTCGGGGAGGTACTGATAATATTTCCATTGCTTATTTAGTTAAAAAGGATGGTGAATCAAATTGATTACCAAAGGGCAAAAAATAAATGATCGTTACCAAATTGTAAAAACTATCGGTGAAGGTGGAATGGCTAATGTTTATTTAGCCTATGATTTGATATTAGAAAGAAATGTAGCAGTTAAAATATTAAGAGGGGATTTATCTACTGACGAAAAATTTGTCCGTCGTTTTCAAAGAGAAGCTTTATCAGCATCTTCTTTATCCCATCCTAATATTGTTGAAGTATATGATGTTGGTGAAGATAATGGTCTTTACTATATAGTAATGGAATATATTGAAGGTAAACATTTAAAACAACTTCTTAAAAAGAGAGGAAATTTAACTTTAAGAGAAGTAATTGATATTATGTTACAAATTACTGATGGTATGGGAGCAGCTCATGATTCCTATATTATTCATCGGGATATTAAACCCCAAAATATTATGATTCTAGAAAATGGTTTAGTTA
>CAZZNR010000018.1:0-10803 GCA_964655835.1 uncultured Muribaculaceae bacterium
ATCATTAATACTAACTTTAATTAAATTTCTAGAGTCTGGATTCATTGTCGTTTCCCAAAGTGGTCCGGGATTCATTTCACCTAATCCTTTATATCTTTGAACTTTATAATTATTCTTACTTTTAGTTAATTCTTTTAGCTCATCATCAGTCCAGCAATAAACATGGTCTTTACCATAATCTATTTTATATAAAGGCGGCATAGCAATAAATAAATGGCCTTCTTCTATTAAGGGTTTCATAAAACGATAAAAAAATGTTAATAGTAAACACTGAATATGAGCTCCATCATCATCAGCATCAGTCATTATTATAACTTTATCATAATTTATATCATTAACATCAAATTCATTACCTACTCCAGCTCCAATACAATTAATCATCATATTTATTTCTTCATTTTTAAATATATCGGCGGTTTTGGCTTTCTCAGTATTTAAAATTTTACCTCGCAAAGGTAATATGGCTTGAAATTTGCGATCTCGACTTTTTTTAGCCGTTCCACCAGCTGAATTACCTTCGACAATAAATAATTCATTAATTTTGGCATTTTTGGTTTGAGCTGGGGTTAATTTCCCACTTAACTGAATTTGACCCTTTTTATTTTTCCCATTACGAGCTTCTTCACGGGCTTTTCGGGCAGCATCACGAGCAATTTTACTTTTATTCATTTTTTCAATTAAAGAAACTGATATTTCTCTATTTTCTTCTAAATAATATCTTAAACTATCATAAACAATGTTTTCAACGGTACTTCTAGCAATCGGTGTACCTAATTTACCTTTAGTTTGGCCTTCAAATTGCAAAATGTTTTCAGGGATTTTCAAATTTATAATAGCTGTTAATCCTTCTCTGGCGTCTGAACCTTCAAAGTTACTATCTTTACCTTTTAAAAGGCCTTTATCTTTAGCATAATCATTAAATGCTTTAGTAATAGCTGTTTTAAAACCAACTTCATGAGTTCCCCCATCAATTGTTTTAACATTATTAACAAATGATAAAATGTTTTCATTATACGATTCAGTATATTGTAAAGCAATATCTACTTCAATTTTATTTTTATTGCCAGTTATAGGTACTACTTTATGAAGTACTTTTTTATCTTCATTTATATACTCAACAAAGGAAATAAGACCATTTTCATAATGATAAATATTTTTCTTTTCATCAACTACATCTTCAACTTCAGCAGTTAAATTATTTAATAAAAAAGCACTTTCTTGCATTCTTTCACAAATTGTAGTAAAAGAAAAACTAAGATTTTTAAATATTTCTTTATCTGGTGAAAAGGTTACAGTTGTTCCTGTTTTATTGGTTTTGCCTATTTGTTTTAAAGGAATGTCGATTTTTCCACCATCTACAAATCTAATTTGATGGATAAAACCATCTCGATAAATAATAATTTCCATAAATTCACTTAAAGCATTAACAACTGAAGCGCCTACCCCATGTAATCCGCCCGATATTTTATAGCCTTCACTTTCGAATTTACCCCCCGCATGAAGCATAGTATAAATAACTTCTGGAGTTGATTTTTTACTTTTATGTAATCCCGTTGGAATCCCTCGGCCATTATCAGAAATAGTAATACTATTATCAGCATTTATTTTAACAATTATTTTATTACCATAATCATTAATTATTTCATCAATCCCATTATCAATTATTTCCCATACTAAATGATGCATACCTTTTTTATCTGTACTACCGATATACATTCCTGGTCTTTTTCTAACAGCTTCTAAACCTTCTAAAATTGTGATTGAACTTTCATCATATTTTGCCATCTTTACACCTACTTAAGTATATCAAAGAGATAAAAAAAAGACAAATATTTTGTCTTAATTTACTTTCCTAATAAGATTGATTCTTCATCCTTAATTTGCGAAATATTATTATTTTCAATACCGATTTGTTTTAATAAATCATCTAAATCATGATCTGGGGCACTATTACTTTGATTAGAATTAGATAACTGATTTAATTTTGCTCTTATTTCATCAACACTTAATACAATTGGTTGATCTTTTTTCATATCATTTTCGCGTAATTGATTATCTTCTGCTTGATGAAGATCAGATACTGTCACTATTTTTTCATCATCGATTAAAACCGGTTTAATTTCTTCATGATTAATAATTTCTTGATTATAATCTGATTCATTTTTAGAAGGTTCATTAATAATATTTTCGTTTTGTTGTTTAATTTCTTCAGGTTTAGAATTAGTAACCGGTTCATTAACTTTAATATCAAAAGCATTAATGCTATCTTCTTTTATTAAAGGAATTCCTATTTCTTTATTTTCATCTAATTTATTATTAGGGCTAAAGATGTTAGGATTAATACTTAATTCTGAATCATTAATATTTTCTTTAGGTTCAAAATTAGGAACTGGTTCTAATTTTATTTCTGGTTTAGTTATAGTTGTATCTAGTTCTGGTTTGATCTCAGATTCAGGGTTATATACTGATTCTATTTTTATTTCTGGTTTCTGATTAATTATTGGAGTTTCTGCTTCTGGTTTGGTTGCTAAAACTGGTTCTAATTTGGGTTCTAAAGTTGGTTCTAAAGTAGCTGGTTGATTAACCGGTTTTATATCTAAATATACGGGAGAAAAATTATTATTAGGAACTGGTTCTTGATTAATAATTGGTTGCTCACTATTTGGTTCAATATTCACTGGTTCATTAATAATTGGTTTCATAACTAAAGTATCTTCCATTTCATTAATATTATTATGTTCTGAAACAATTGGTGCTGGTACTTTGTTTGGTTCTTCAGATTCAGTTTTAATTTCTTTAATATCTTCTTTAGCTTTAGGTTTAATACTTACTAATATAAAAATTAAGATTAATATTAATGCTAAACCACCTAGTATTATATAAAAATATAATGAGTTTCCATTATTATAAATTTTTTCTAATAAACTCTGTATTTGATTCATGCTTAATCACCCTTATATACTCTTATAATATAAGTCTAACATTTGCTAGATTATTTTGCAATAAAAAAAGGCCAAAAAGCCTTTAAAATAATTTTATTATATCCATTATAGTAATATAAACCATCAATAGCATTAAAAGCATAAAACCAATAGTATGAAGGATGCCTTCAACTGTTGTATTAACTTTCTTTTTGGTAATTGCTTCAATGATAATAAATAATATTCGCCCTCCATCAAAAGCAGGAAAAGGAATAGCATTAATAAAACCTAAATTAACACTTAAATATGCTGTTAAATACATTAAACTCTGAATTCCATATTTAGCCGAATCATCTACAATAGCATACATTCCAACTGGACCAGCTAGACTAGAAATTCCTAAACTACCGGTAAATAAAGCTCCGATAATTATCACCATAGAGGTTATTATCGAGTACAATTTAAAAAAGGCATAATTAAGTGATTCGAAAAATCCCCTATATATATTATCTCCTACTCCAATACCAAAAACATTTATTTCTTTACCATCAGCATTTTTTTCTTTTACCGGAGTAATATCATAAGTTTTGATGCTACCGTCTTGTTTTTTGACCACAAATTTATAAACATCTTTTTCATGTTTTAAATTAAGGGCAATTGTTAATTTATCCCAGGAATTGATGCTATGACCATTTAACTCAATTATTTTATCCCCTACTTCGATACCTGCTTTAGCAACGGGATATTCTTTAGGAGCATAACCAACTATCGATTTTTGTTCTGTATGACCCCAAATCATACTTTGTAAAAATAATAATAAAAGGGCCAATAAAAAGTTAAACATCACTCCAGAAATTAGAATCATAAATCTTTGGAATTTAGTTTTATTACACATAAATTCACTATTTTTTACCCCTTTAGCATCTTCCTCAACTTCACCGGCCATAGCGCAAAATCCCCCAATTGGAAATAATCGCAAAGAATATACCGTTGGATCTTTTTTATTTTTTCTTTTAAAAGAAAATATTTTAGGTCCCATACCTAAAGCAAACTCATGAACATATACCTTATATAATTTGGCAAAGATAAAATGTCCTAATTCATGAACAAATATTAAAAGACCTAAAATTAGTATTAATATTAATAATGTCATATAATTACCTCCTTTATAAATATCCTAAAAATAATATAAACGCTATCGCGACTAAAATTAAACTATCTAACCTATCCATAATGCCACCATGTCCAGGTATTAAATTAGAAAAATCTTTTATATTATACTGTCTTTTTATAGCACTAAATACTAAATCCCCAACTTGACCAATTACGGTAAGTATGAAAATAATAGCAATAATAATTAATAAATTTGATTGATTATTAATAAAAGTGAGGTAAAACATAGTCATAACAAATGTTCCCATTAAAGAGCCTACAATATAACCTTCCCAACTCTTTTTAGGACTTAACTTAGTTACTTTATGCTTTCCTATTTTCATTCCAGCAATATAGGCAAAAGTATCAGTAATTATTGGAATTAATAACATTAAAACAAAGTAACTAAGATCATAACTTCGAATTAAGATAAAATAATTTAAACCAAGACCTATTAATAAAATAAAGCCAATTAATTTAAAAGCGTCTTCAATCGTATATTTACCCTTAACTTGATAAAATATTATGGGAATTGTTAAAGCTAATATTAATATACTTAAATACTCATATTCTAAACCGAAAATTATTGTGTTAGCATCAAAATTACTATATACAATGCTTATTAGAGAAAAAAATGTTAATAATTTTATTATGAAAGGATATTTAAATAAATCATTAATTTCTTTAGTAGCAATAATTGCTATTAAACCTATAAATAAAGCAAAAGGAATACCTCCTAGCCATATCAAAGGAACTATTACTGCAATTAAAACAGCTGCACTTATACATCTTACTTTCATTAATTTCCTCCAAATCTTCTATTTCTATTATTATATTCAAGAAGAGCTAAATCAAATTCTTTTTCATCAAAGTCGGGAAAATATACTTTTGGAAAATATAATTCAGCATAACTAGCTTGCCATAACATAAAATTACTTAATCTTTGTTCTCCGCTTGTTCTAATTACGAAATCCAAATCAGGAATTTGATGATATAAAAATTGCTTAAATTCTTCTTCCGTTATTTTTTTATTTAAAGCAACTACTTTATTAACCGCATCAATAATTTCGGTGCGAGAACCATAATTTAAACATACATTTAATGTTCCGTTAGTATTATTTTCGGTTAAAATAGTAACTTCTTTAATTACTTTTTGAACACTTTTTGGTAAAGGGTCTTTGCGACCGGAGAATATTACTTTAATATTAGATTCTATTAATTCATTTAGACGTTCTTTAAAAAATTTAACTATTAAACCCATTAAATAACTTACTTCACCTTCACTTCTACCAAAGTTTTCAGTAGAAAAAGCAAATACGCTTAAATAATTAACTTTTTTTATATTTATTATATATTTTGCTAACTCTATAATTCGATTTGCTCCAGCAAGATGGCCATCAATTGATCTTTTGCCTTGCTCTTTAGCCCATCTTCTATTACCATCCATGATAATACCAACATGGTTAGGAACTATTAATTCTTTCATAGTTTCACCCTGTAAATAAGTATACTAGCAATTATAATAAAATGCAATAAATCCTGGTGATTAGTTGTCAAATCATAAATCAAATAAACTTAGTTGACTAGATTCAGGTATGGCATTAAATATCCCTAATAATCTCATTTTATCAATTGTTGTTGAATTTATTTTCCCTCTTATTTGAACATCTTCTACGCTAATAAAAGGGGCTTTTTTACGCTCTAAAATAACTTGGGTAGCAGCACTTTCTCCAAGACCATCTAAAGCTCTAAAAGGGATAATCAAAGATTTTTTATCATCATCAATTATAAAGTTATTACTATCACTTTTTAATAAATCGATATTTTTAAATTCAAATCCTCTTACAACCATTTCTAAAGCACAATATAAGACATCTAAAATTTCCGTTTCTTTATTAGTTTGGTCAAAACCTTTACTTTCTAATTCTAAAATACGGTTTCTAATTTTAACTTCACCTTTAATTAAAGTTTCAACTTCAAAGGCATGACACCTAATTGAAAAAAAGGCACTATAATAATAAATGGGATAATATACTTTAAAATAAGCTATGCGAAAAGCACTCATGATATAGGCTACAGCATGAGCTTTTGGAAACATATATTTTATTCGATAACAAGACTGGATATACCAGTCAGGTATTTTAGCTTCTTTTAAAACTTTTTCATGTTCTTTCCAAGCAGCCAGTTCTTTTGATGGTTTACCTTTACGAACAAATTCCATTATTTTAAATGCTTTTAAAGGTTCTATGCCGTTATTAATTAAATATACCATTATATCATCACGACAACCTATTACTTCATTAAAAGGAACAATATTATTTTTAATAAGTTCAGAGGCATTACCAGCCCAAACATCTGTCCCATGAGATAAACCAGATATTTTTACTGCATCAGCAAAAGTTTTTGGTTGGGTATTTTCTAACATTCCAATTACGAATTTAGTACCTAATTCGGGAACTCCTAATGTGCCAGTTGGACAGTTTATTTGTTCTTTAGTTACTCCTAAAGGTTCAGGACTAGATAATAGTTTTAAAACTTTAGGATCATTAAAAGGGATTTTAGTAACATTTATTTTTGTTAAATCTTGTAACATTTTTAACATTGTTGGGTCATCATGACCTAGTATATCTAGTTTTAATAATTCATCTTCCATTGGATGATAATCAAAATGAGTTGTCCGCCATAAGGAATTTTCATCATCAGCCGGATATTGATATGGAGTAAAATCAAATACATCCATATAATCAGGTACAACCACTATTCCACCAGGGTGCTGTCCAGTTGTTCTTTTTACTCCTACACAGCCTTGAGCTAATCTTTCGATTTCAACTGCTTTCATAGATATATTATTGTCTTCACAATAACCTTTTACAAAACCAAAAGCGGTCCGATCAGCTACAGTTCCAATAGTTCCAGCTCGATATACATTATCTACCCCAAATAATTCTTTGGTATATTCATGAGCCTTCCACTGATACTCTCCTGAAAAATTTAAATCTATATCAGGAACTTTATCGGCATCAAAACCTAAAAAAGTTGCAAAAGGCATATCTTGGCCTTCTCGATTAAGTTCGGTGTTACACTTAGGACATTTTCTACTAGGTAGATCATAACCACTACTATATTTTATAGCTAGTTTTTGGCCTTTGTCATCTTCAAAAGTCGTATATTTACACTCTGGGCATACATAATGGGCCGGAAGAGGATTTACTTCTGTAATCTCCATTAAAGTAGCCACAAATGATGAACCTACTGATCCTCTTGAACCAACTAAATAACCATCATCATTACTTTTCTTAACTAATTTCTGACTTATTAAATAGATAACATCATATCCACCTTTGATAATCCCCGCTAATTCTTGCTCAATTCTTTCTTTAATTAAAGGATGGATATCTTCCCCATATAATTCTTTTGCTTTACTATAAACTAACTTATTTACCTCTTCAACCGAATTTTCGATTTTAGGTGAAAATGGAACACCTTTGGTATCAATAATAATATCAATATGTTCAATTAAATCAGCAATTTTTTGAGGATTATCAATTACTAATAATTTTACTAATTCTCTATCTAAAAACTTAAAATCCTCTAACATTTCTTTTGTTGTACGAAAGTGCTGATTAGGAATTGAATAATTATCCTTTCTAGCTAAAGGATGGATTCCTCCCCCGGGAACTTTTTGATTAACGATAATTTCTCGATATATTTTATCTTCTTTATTTAAATGATGAACATCTCCAGTTGCAACAATAATTTTTCCTGCTAAGATGGTATTATCAATTATTTTTTTAATACTATTTTCTAATTCTAACTCACTTCCAAAAGTATTATTATTTAATAAATGAGCATATACCTCTTTAGGTTGAACTTCAATATAATCATAAAAATTTATGATATTAATTAATTCTTCATCATTTTGAGATCTGGCCTGACTAAAAACTTCACTTTCATAACAACCACTACCAATGAATAAACCCTCACGATGTTTTTCAATCTCACTTCTTAATATTCGAGGAGTTTTATATAAATATTTGGTACTTGCTAAACTTAATATTTTAAATAAATTTTTTAAACCAATTTTATTTTTAGCTAAAATATTAACATGGTAAAAAGGCCCATATTTATGAATATCTTCCTTAGCAATTAAATTATTTAAATCTTTGATATTGTCAATATTATATTTATAAACAATTTTTAACATTTGATTAAATACCTTAGCTGTAGCATCAGCATCATAAGTTGCCCTGTGGTGACCTTCTTCATCAAATTTAACATCATATCTTTTTACTAAAGCACTAAGTGAGTGTTTAAATTGATCTGGTTCTAAAGCTCTTGATAATTCTAAAGTATCAATAACGGCATTATTAAGGTTTCCTAAATTATATTTTTTATAAGCCATTTCTAAAAAAGAAATATCAAAGGTAGCATTATGAGCTACTAAAACAGCATCTTTAAACCAATTTTTAAATTTATTAACAACTTTCTCTTCACTATCTTCATTTTTTAACATGGTATCAGTGATTTTCGTAATTTCCGTTATTTTGGGAGATAGTTTTTTTCCTGGATTAATGAGCTGGCTAAAAGTATCAACAATTTCTCCGTTTTGAATCATAACTGCGCCAATTTCGATTATAGAATCGCCACCACCAGCATTAAATCCAGTAGTTTCAACATCAAAAACACAATACTTTGTATTAATTAAATCACTATCTATCGGATTTCGAACGATATTAATTGTATCATCACTCATTAATAATTCTACTCCATAAATGACCTTAAATTTATCTTGATCTTCTCTTCCTTTATTATATCCTTTGATATAATTATGAACTTCCGGAAAAGACTGAACACTATTATGATCAGTTATAGCAATCGCTTTGTGTTTCCAATTTATAGCGGTTTTAATTAAATTTGTAGCTGAGACAACTCCATCCATTTGACTCATATAGGTATGGGTATGAAGTTCAATTCTTTTTTCGGGAGCATTATCAATTCTTTCAATATCTTTACTAGCTATTTCTTCAATATCTCTAATGTTAAGTACTAAATCCCTAGCATAAGTATCATTTTTAGTATAACCTCTAAATCTATACCATGAACCTTTTTTTAAAATTCTAACTAATTCGTTAAATTCTTTTTCATCTTTACTAAAATATTTAGCTATTAAACTATCTTTTTTATCACTTATTTTTAAAGTTAAAATATTAAAATTAGTCTTATTAGAAGCAAATTCTTCAATATTAAAAATATAAGCATCTACTACAACATTATTTTCTTCGCCTATTATATCACTTATGGGAATTGTTTTAGATTTGATTTTTTCTCCTAAAATAACCTTAAAATTTGGTTCTTCATTGATAATAATTAATTCTTTGGTATTTTCAATCTCTTCTTTTATTTTATTTCTTTTTGATTCATTAATTCGAGGTTCAATAATGAAATCCTCAAGACCTAGTTCACTTAACCATTTAGCTATTTTTTTACTATTATCTAAAAGTAATTTTTGCTCAATATTACTTAAAACCTCAAAAATAATTTTATTTTCTTCAATAATGATTTCATTATCAATAATACTTATTAAAGAAGGAAATTTTTTAGTTAATAAATCAACAAAATAATGAACATAATTTAAAATATCTTCAGGTGTAATTTCTTCATATAAAAAAGTAATCTTTATTTTTGTTACATCATCAAAATCTTGTTTACAAGCATTTAATAAATTTATAGCACTTTCAACCGGTAAAACTTTTTTATTTTTTAAATGGACATCCCAAGTTTCTTTTTTATTATTAACTATTACTTTTTCAATTATTGCATCTTCAAATTCGGCAGTTAATTCACAATTTATTTTATTAAAGAATCTTTGTAAAGCATCCATACTACACCAGCTTTCTTTATCTAATAATTATTATACAATAGAAAAGATTTAATCTCCATAGTATCTAATACAATTTTAAAAATTTATTAGCAAATAAAAAACTTCTCATATGAGAAGTAAAATAATTTAATATAATTGAACAATATAGGGATTAGAAATAGTTCCTTCCTGAAATATAAGTGTTTGGCTTTAAATTTATAATCCCACGAAAACCACTATATGCTTTGCATTAACCACTCAATATTGGATAATTTAATTTATATATTTTTCACCATAAAAAAACTCTTTTAAAAAGAGTTTTTTAATTAGTTACTTCAACTGAAACTTCGCTGATTTCTTCACTATTTTCTTCAAGAAATTGTTGTTCCAAGATTTCACTTGGTTCATCTGCCATATATTCTTTATCTAACATTATTTCGATATCAGAATATTGTTTAGCTCCTGTTCCAGCCGGGATTAATTTTCCAATTATAACATTTTCTTTTAATCCTCTTAATTCATCTACTCGACCTTTAATAGCGGCATCAGTTAATACTCGCGTAGTTTCTTGAAATGATGCAGCTGATAAGAATGAGTCGGTTTCTAAAGATGATTTAGTTATACCTAAAAGAATTGGTCTTGCCGTTGCTGGTACTTTACCTTCTAAAATAACTGGCTTATTTCTTTCCGTAAATCTTCTTAATGATATGGTTAAGCCTTCAACAAAATCAGTATCACCAGGATCTAAAATACGAACTTTATTAATCATTCGATTAGCAATTATTTCAATATGTTTATCGGAAATATCTACACCTTGCTTTTTATAAACTTTTTGAATTTCTTTTAAAATATATTCTTGAGTAGTAATAG
>CAZZNR010000019.1:0-10754 GCA_964655835.1 uncultured Muribaculaceae bacterium
CTTCCGATCTTATAATCACTACTTAATTTTAAAATTATTTTCTTATCTTGATAATTATTTTTATTTAAATAAAAATAATAAATATTATCAGTTACTTTATCAGCATTATTACTTAATACTTTATGATTTGTTTTAAATTTAATAGTTAAATTATTTAAATCCGGATATAAAATAAAAGCCTTTATTGGGTCAGTGATATTTATACTTATTCCATCATTATTACTTGTATAATTAAATTCTTTTAAATTAGCATTTACAATAGTTGAGTATTTATAATCAATTAAAGTAAAATCACTTTCATAAATAATTCCCAAACTATTAGCAATATCATATTTTTTAATATTATAATATTTAATACCCTCTTGTTTCATATTAGATTCAGGTTCATCTTCCCGATAATCCGTTGCTAAAGCACTATTCAAAAAAGTGTCTCTAGTTTCTTTATAATTACTATTTGATTCATTATTTATTATTTGTAAGTTTTCGGTAATAACATTATTTTCTAAAGTTAAATTATAAGTAGCATCACATCCAGTTAATAATAAAGATATCCCCATTATAAAAAATATTTTTTTCATTATATCACCTTTATACTTGACAATTTTCTTGATAATAAGGAATCATATCTATTATTGAATATTTTTTCATAACAGCATCTTTAGAATACTTTACAAATTGGACTCCGCCAGTAGTTGATTCAGCAGTTTGAACATCGTTAGGATTTATTTCAAGTAGGATAGAAATATGATTGTTATTTACTAATAAAGCCCCCGGATAAGCTTCTTCATAAGAAATTTTATCACCAAGACTTAAATATGATGATGCACTACCCGCATTAGATCTAATTGAAGCAGCATTAATTGCCCAGTGGACAAAACCACTACAATCTAAACCATTATAATAATACAAATTCTTACCCGAAAAACTTGCCGCAGTCTTAGCTCCCCATTCTTTATTAATTAAATCAGAACCATAATATCTTCCCCCCCAATAATAAGGAACACTAACCGATTTTAATTGCAACCCATGGATTAATCCAACAGCCGCTCCAGCAACGGCTGAAGGAGTACACTTTCCACTAAAATCAATTTTTTCTTGAATATAAGCTTTTACTTCATCTATTCCTGATTGCCCGATTGCACTTAATAATGATTCTCCTTGTAAAGTAGTTGTATCCTTAATAGAAGGATATGATTCTAAAAATTTAAAAGTACTATTACTTTTTATATAATTTAAAATTATATTATGAATTTTAAGATTTGTTTCATTATCAAAATGAACTCCATCAACTGTCGTAAAATTATCTAAAATTTGACTATAGACATCGATATAATTATCAGGAAAAGCTGATGATAATTTAGTATTAAAAGCCATTATTTCATCATTAGTAATATTAAAACCATTAGAAGTTGCTAATTCTTCATCAATGGGATTGACTGACATAAAATAAAAATTTATATTTTTATAATTACTTATAATACTATTATAAATATTTATATAGTTATCTATATTATTTAAATCATTAATACCGGAAGCAAACACAACATATTTATTTGTATCAGCTCCAATATAGCTTTGTAATTCATTAAGAACCGTATTATCTGAAAACCAAACATACCCCGCGCCATCTTGGGCCACATATGTTACTTCACTTTTATTTATTGTGTTTTTTATATTATTAATTCTTGAATCACCAACATAGATTAATAATTTTTCAATTTGAGTATCGCTAATTATATAATTATTTGTTTTGCTATTATCATCATTTTCTCTTGATCTATCAGTTAAATCTAACATCGCAAAAGGAATTGATAAAAGTAATATTAATATAATAAAGATTAAAACCCCAACTCCCGCGAAAATTATCATTTTCTTATATTTAAGGGGTGATAACTTATTGTTTTTCATCAAACCAGATAAAGGTGAATTATTTTGACCAAGACCCGAGTTTGAATCATCGGTTTTGCCTAAACCTGGTAAAATACCTCCAGCAGATGCTCCAGGTTTAGCATCTGCTGCCGAATCAACTGCATCAAGTGCCCCAGACTCATCAGCTTTATTTAAAGCATTTTGCATTAATCCCCCAAAGGGATGTTTATTAGTTACTTTAGATACTATTTCTCCCCCTTTATTAAGTGCTTTATCTCCTATTTTCGTCTTTGATAAGGCATCTACTACTTGCCCTCCTTTTCCTGGGGCAAAGTAATTAGCTGCAGCTTTAGCACCTAATTTAGCAACTTTTTTATTAGTTGCTTGTTTTTGTTCTTCAGGGTTTATTTCTTCAAAATTTTGCTCTTGGGGATTGATTTCATCCATTTCCGGATCCATTATATCACCACCTCTCAAATTTTAGATTTTAAATTGTATAATCGTCGAACAATACCTTATATTGCATGATACTATACTCTCTAAAGATATAAGTATTATCACTACTATCAATGATATAAATTTCTTTATAAACCGATTTATTAGTAATGTTTATTTTCTTAATTTGACCATTAAAAAAATTATTATCAAATTTAGCATTAAAATATTTTATAAATTTATTCAAATCCCCAAATTTTTTTTCACGATACGCAACATCCAACAACTCATAAGCTAATTCAGGATCATTATAAATTAATTTGGTATATTCAGCCAAATATTTACGAGCTATTTGTTCTTCATTCATATTTATGGGAGTTAATTCATTTATTTGATAATTTTTTAAATAAATTTCTTCTCCTGAAGCATAATTGTTTTTATTAAAAACATTATTATCAATTAAATAGGTAATTAACAATGCTATTAAGATAAGAGAACCACAAATAATAATAATTATTTTATTTTCTTTTAAATTATTCATTTTGCCTCCTCTTTAAAAATTTTACCATTATAAGGAGTTACATTAAATAACATTTTACTAATATCTAAATCAATAATTAAATAATAATTTAAAGGTCTTACGTAATCATCATCCATGATATTTTCTTTTAAATTTCCATATATATAATACCTGATAATGTTTTTCGTTATCTTTTCCTCATACATTTTTCTTGCTTCAAAATTATAATCTTTATTACTATCTAATAAAGATAATTTATGTAGGACATTTTCTAAGTTAATATTATTTTCTGTTTGGTAATTATCATTAAGAAGTATTATTAATTTCTTAGCATCTTGTTTATTTAAATAATTAATATATTTATTAGCGGCATTACTAATTGAAAAAAATCTACTATAATTATCTACTAAACTAATTTTATTACTTTTTTCTGACCCAAATTTATCTTGTCGATAATTATATAACATCAAACCTGAAAATAATACAATAAGAAAAATAATAATGACAATAATATTATTTTTAGTTAGATTAAATTCCATATTATTTCCTCCTTAACAATTAAAATAAGTTCCTGAATGAAAAAGGTTCCATTCTCGATCTCTTCTTGTTTTAAGAACATCCCCTTCAAAACCTACTGCGGTAGTTGGCTTGCTCATATAGACATCATATAATGTTTGGGTATTACCATACTGCTTAAAATATTCCGAAAAATCATTTATATTACCAACATTATATTGTCTCGATACTAAAGCGTCTATTTGGTAAGGAGTTAAACTTATTCCTTTATTATTCATTTCTGAATTAATATTATCATAAATATTTGTAATTATTTCTATTTTGACATCATCAACAATTGATTTAGGTATTAATGCTCCTTCATACATATAATCATTAATATCAATACCTCTTTTATTAAATTTATCTTTATGATTAATTAAAGTTACTCCTGAACCTACCGTTAATGTTCCCGTTCCTTTTTTGGAGTCATCATAAACCTTATAATTATCTCCTCCATCATCTGGCCCAGCACCTTCCATACAAAGCAGCATACTTAAAAAATCAGAAGAACTTACACTACTTTGCCGTGGATTTTCCGCTGAAATATAATCTAAAGGATTAACAGCTGAAGAGGGATTATCAGCTCCAATTCTTACCTCATAATGTAAATGAGTACCAGTAGAATTTCCGGTGCTTCCCATTTTACCTAAAACTTGTCCTTGCTGAACGCTTTGACCTTCACTAACTACAACAGAATTATCATGTAAATGAGCATAATAAGTGTAGTTTCCATCACCATGAGATATAACGACATAATTACCGTATTTTCCGCCGCATTGAAGACCATCAGCCATCGTACAATCAGAGATTACCTTTTCAACGATACCAGCTCGAGATGCCACTATATTAATCGCTCCCGATTCTCCTCCTGCTATATCAATCCCATAATGAAATGATTTTTCTTTTGATATAGGATGAATTCTTTCACCATAATTACTTGTAATATTAAAAGAAACTGGATCGCCAATTGCATATGATGCCCCATTAGTTTCAGTTATTTCACTTCCCCCAATTGGCCACCAATATAACGAATTATTAATATTAGATAATTTAGCTGTTCTTTTTTTAGAACCATAAGTATCTAAAATGCTTTTTATTTGCTCTATAATTTGTTTTCTTATACTAACTATTTCTTCATAATTATCATCATATTGTTTAGAATTTAATTTTTTCATAGAGGATTCTCCGGTTTTAGCTAAAACTGAACCATAAAAATCTTTTAAATGTTCCTTTTTATCGAAATAATTAGTTGTTTCCAAAAATTGCCAATAAGCATCTAAATTATATTCTTTGCCTTCACTTGGAACTGACTTCATTTCTGCTCCAGGATAACTACTTTTTTTATTATCACATTCAGCTGCAATATCAGATTTTATACCGAAAATTTCTAAAATACCACTAATTTTAAGAGAAGCGTATTCAATAAAACCGATTATATCAGAAGAATCTTTAGTTGCACATTTTGTTTCTCCTTCAATACTTAGTTGAGTTCCTCCTTCTAAACAAGCATCATAATAAGATCCATCGGTGGCTTGTACCTGGCTTACATCACCATATACCGCATAACAAGACGAACCATAACTAAACATATTTCTTATTAACATATCTAGTGTATCAGTTTCTTTTTCAAAAAATTCTTTACTCGGAATAGCGTCAACCTCATAATCTTGATTGTTAGATTCTTCATCATAGTTATAGGCCGCATTATCTAATCCATATAAATCATCATAATTCTGACCATCATCATTAAATAAATCAGGGTTTAAATTAAAAAATGTTGTCGTAATAATAATATTATCATCAATTAAAAATCCTTTTTTTTGATAAGCCGCTAATATTTTATATAATCTTGTATAATAATTTTTTTGAGTAGAAATAATCTTTTCAGCACATTCATCTTGAGATTCTCCTCCTTCAGCACATTGATCAGTCCAATAACCCAGATTTTCGCGTGCAAATTCATCAAAATTAAATTCAGCATAATTAAAATTAGCCGCATTTACATTAAAAATAAATAAAAAATAAGTTATTAAAAAGAAAAGTATATAATACTTCTTTTTAATTAACTTATTTAGAATTTTAAATTTATCTATCATTTAGAACACCACCAATATTATTTATAAACCTCCACCGGTGCCAAAGGAATCTAATTCATCTTGAGTCAAAATTATATTAATAATCATTCTTCTACTTCCACAAACGAATAAAGCTTGTCCTTGACTATAACCTTTTATACTTTCTTTTTCATTATCATTAATATCAATTAATTTTGATAAATCTTCAACAGCTTGCTTTTTTAATCCCATTACTAGGTAATAAGCCGCATTATCAAAAATTGCTTTACCGTGAACGATAATATTTGGAGCCGCAAAGTCGGTTGGTTGTTGAGTGATTATGATTGTACCAGTATTATATTTACGACTTCTTCTTTGAATTTGAGCTAAAAACTCAGCTCCTAATTCATTTCTACTAGATAATAGAACATGAGCTTCATCCACAAACATCACGGTATTCGTATTTTTATCCAAACATAATCCCCAAGCATATTTTAAGATATTAAAAAATAAAGCATTTCTAATATTTTCATCACTGTTCATTAATTCTTTAATATTAAATACGATGAATTCACTATTAGTTTCAATGGTTGTATGACCATTGAAATAAAATTTTAATTCATTGACAAATGGTCTTATTTTTAACTCTAATCTTTCTAATACATCTTTTTCTCTAGTAGCTTCTGGCATTGAAAGTAATCTACCTTTAATTGTTGAATAGACATCATCAAAAGTAGGAAAATCTTTTGAAGTAAAATTAGTAAAATCAGTTTCAAACCCAATATTAAATCGTTTATAAGTATCTTGAACAACTTCACTAAACATTGCCAAAACGTCTTCTTCAATCGAAGGAGTATAATATTTCATAAAAGCTTTTAAAGATTGTAAAGTTCTGGTTAAAACGGTATATCCTAAACCTTCTTTTAGATCTTCTTCATCGGCATCAAGTGCAACTTCAAGAGGATTGACCATCCCAAATTTGCCACCTTTACCTAAGTCGATAAAATCGCCCCCTAAGTTTTTAGTCATTTCTTCTAGTTCACCCTCAGGATCAATAGCAATTATTTTACACCCATTACGAATATGAGTTCTTAACATCAATTTTGCTGCAGTACTTTTACCAGAACCAGATGATCCTAATATTATTAAATTAGCATTGTTACGATTAAATTCTTTTTTAATTTGATATAAAAATTGATTAAATAATACTACCCCACCTGAGAAATCAACTCCTAATAAAGTTGCTAACCCAGGATCTTTGA
The DNA here is from genome assembly GCA_964655835.1 of uncultured Muribaculaceae bacterium. Classification (GTDB taxonomy): domain Bacteria; phylum Bacillota_I; class Bacilli_A; order RF39; family UBA660; genus DUUS01. The sequence continues at coordinate 6,699 of CAZZNR010000019.1, forward strand.
TACTATCAAATACAAAAGGGTACATTGCTGCAATAGTAGGACTAGGAATTGGGGTTCCTACTCTTTCTTCAATATCTTGTTTAGGGAAAACCGGAATCATCGATTTTAAAACTTTTTCTTGTTCAAACATCATAGGAATTCCCCTCATTCCTACGGCATCTAAAAAGTTTTTAATCTGAATTTTTTTATTTTCAAGTTCTTCTTTTGAATCAGCTGTTATCATAATATGCATTTGAAAATCAAATATTTTTGATTGAGTAGCAGCTAACATTTGCACAAAAGATTCCAGCGATTCATAATCTTGGCGAATTCTTTCTTGAAGAGTTCTTTCTTTCTCCGTCTGATATCTTTGCTTTAAATCAGCAATTTCTTTATTAATCATTCGACTCATTGTCGAAAATTGAATAGGAATATGTTTTACTACTACTTTAACACCTGGTAAATTAGTGATATTAGCTAAAAATCCGGGAGCAATTAATTTTGGAAAACTAATAATAGTTAAGATTGTAGCATATTTATCACTAATCATAAAATCATTTATGTTAAACTTCATTCCTTTAGGTGCTATTTCACTTTTAAATGTATTAGACATTGCTCATCACCGTCCCAAATTCATTTTTAAAACCCCCATTAAGAAAGTTTTGTAATAAAAATTTCAAATCTTCATCACTAACTTGTTTTGATATTAAAGAATTTGATGCTAATTGACTTATCATTGTCTGAATCCTTTTTTGTAATATTTCAACCTTTTTATCTCTAAAAAGAATAAAATATTCAGTATCAACAGCATTCACAGTTGATGAACTAAATAGTTCTGATTTTCTAATATCTTGGGCAACTATTTTTCTAATAATTCCATTAGGTGCATCATTATACTGTAATTGTAATTGGGATAAATAAAGATTAATATCAACCGGACGATCAGCAACAATTAACCAAAATTCATAATCGATAACATTATAAAAATTTCTTAAATTAAATATAATATTATCTCGCGATTGGGGATCAAGAATAAAAATATTCTTTGGTTCTATTTTAATTCCCGTAACATAATAATTGCTGTCAAGCAAAATCATTCCACCTTGAATAGATTTTACTGGTAACCAATCTTCCGTATATTTTGAATTATTTGTTTTCATCTTCGCCATAACTAACACACCAACCTTTCCAATAATAAATCCGCCTTTTAGTAAAATATGTATAAATATTTCCTAAAAAGGTCCGCACATTATGATGATTCGGAACCGGCACTACTAAAAATGCTGCAATTAATGCTGGTAGCATAATCAATATTGATGTTATCAAATCTCCTGTTCTTATTGCTAACATAAATATAAATGTTAGCCCAACCCCAGTTCCAAATATTATTAAATCAATTTGGTTAAAAAAACTTAAAATTAACATTGATTTTTTTGAATTGGCGGGTATTAAGAAATTATTATTCCCCATTTTTATTCCTCCTTTATTTTTTAATACCTTTGGCTTTAATTTCAATATAAGGTAAATTATTTTTAACTATTAAATAATTAACATAATAATCAATAACCTCAAGACTTACCTTATTTGGGATTTTTAACTTTAATTTAGTAGCATATGTATTATTTCTTCTTAGATAGTCATCAATCTCTTTTTGCATTAATTTTGCTTGATTTTCTGGAATACCAGAATATAATCTAATTAATTCTTGATGAAAATAATTCTGAATTTGAGTCATGCTCATACCTTTAAACTTATCAGGAAGTATATCTTTAGCACATTTACTTAATAATTCACTTTCCGTTCTTTTAAGGGAATTAACATGATTTTCATCAGCTAAACTCCAGTATAATTCGGATAATTCAATATATCTATCACTAAATTTTTTTAAATTAATAAATTCAGGTTGATCTAAATAATCAATTATTTTTTTTTTAAAACTCATGATTTATCCTTTTTTTGTCTTTCTTTTTGAACCTTTTGTATGGTGTTTTCATCTCTTAATCTATTTTCAACACCTGATATTTTTTCTAATTTTTCCAATCTTTTATCAGGAGATAAAGTTCCATCAGATAAATCTTTATATGCAGCTTCAAATTCAGCAATATCTTTAAAATCATTTCCTAAAATAACTTTTTCTTTTTCTTTACCTAGAGTATTAATAGTTTTTTGAAGTGATTGAGAAACAGACTTACTATATTCTGTAGTAACAAGTTTCTTATTTGCCATATTTGTTACTTTCTGTTTATTAATTGAAGATTTATAATGCTGATCCATAACATCCTTAACTATTGATTTATGTTTAGCATATTTTTTCTCAAATAGTTCTTTATCTTCATAATCGTTTTTGATTTTTTCTCTAATTGCCTCCTTTTCATACTCAAACATATTTCGTCCACTCTTAGCTTCAAAGGCTTTTATTTCAGCTTCAGCTATTTTATTTTTAAGATCTTCCCCTTGACAATTATATGCATCATACGCGATTTTTCCTGTTTGGTTATATTCATCTTGGCTTTCTTCTCGAGCCCGTTTTAATGCTTGAATTTCTCTATCATTTCCATTTAGAGCTTCATCTAATCCGGAAAACTCTCCTAGTGTATCATTAGTAGCTAAAAGATTCTCGTTAGTAATTCCGCCTGCTAACCAATCTTTAGTTCTATCACCATAATTTCTAAGACGTCTTTTAATCTCACCTTCTTGGCCAAGACTTTGGATAGCACTTCGGGAAGCATCAGAATCAGCTCGAGCTCCTGTAATAGCATCACCAATATCTCTTAACGAAGTTGCTCCTTCACTACGACTAAAACCTCTAATTCCTCCTGTGAGTAATCCGCCTAATGTACCACCTACACCTAATAATCCTTTTCTAATATCACCATCTTTAAAATTTCTTGCCGTAGCTGAAGCATTAGAGTATCCAACAGCGGCTGATGCACCTAAGGCAGCTAAACCACGCGAAGCATAAGTATTGTCTGCCATTCTTTTGCCAAAACTCAAACCATGACCAAAGTCTTTAATATTAAATAAGCTTTTAATTAATTCAGGAGCATTCTTAGCAAATTGAAGAATACCTAAGATTATTACAACAATCGCCATCATTTGAATTAGCGGACTAACATCAGATTGATTAAGTTGAAATAAATTATCGGCCATTTCTGGTACTAAGGTAATAGCAAACATTGAAAAATAAATAATAATTAACTTCATAAATATTTCTAAATAAGTTGAAATTAATGATTTAACCCAAGTGGTTTGGGAAAGCGGTTCTTTTTGAGTTATATTCATTGCAATCGGAATTGGAGCAATTATTTGTAAAAAACCTAATTTTGCAACTCGAATACCAATATCAATACAAAATAACACAATCATGTAACCTGCTAAAATAGCTGAAATTGTGCTTATAACAGGATGATATCGCATTCCTTTATCAGCATTTTTATCATCATCGCCATCAAGATTTAATTGTTTTTTTAATTCTTTATTAACAAAAAAAGAACGAGGATCATTATTATCTAAAGCTTTATCATATGCAGCTACAAACTCAGCACAAGCTGGAGCTTTATCACTAATATCATCATCTACACAATCTAAATATGAATATTCTTTTCCATCTGCTCCAATTGGATGATAAAAGGCTTGGCCTATCGATAAAGCCATAGAAGTACCTGCCGTTTTTATCGTTTTATCAGAAGATGACCCCGATGAACTTCCAATAATAATGTTTCCAATTACATTAGAAGTTAAGATATTAGTTTGAAATATTTGCATATATTTAAATATTGTTGGAAGGAGTATTATTATTATTAATGATTTAATTAATTTTCCAACTAATGTTTTAGCTTGATTTTCACCTGATACTTTTTCTGGAGATATGATTAAAACTAATATTTCATAAGCAATATAAAAAAGCATTACAATGCCAAGAATTATAAAAACTCGGTCAGTAAATGATCTTAAGGTGGTTTCTGTGAATAAATTAGCTTTACTAATTACCATAAAAACTTGGTATAAAACTGATATAAACCAATATAATATACTATCAATAAAAAGAAATATTGAATTTAACATATTGCCCAAAAA
>CAZZNR010000020.1:0-10625 GCA_964655835.1 uncultured Muribaculaceae bacterium
CTACAATAAGAAAAAGTGTACAAACAAATTTATATTATATAATTAATAATTTAGTATTATTAATCGCACCAATTTTACCATATACTTCAGAAGAAATATATCAATATATTCCAGGTAAAAAGGAAAAGAGTATTCATTTAAATGATTTTCCTGAGACTAAAAAATATGATTGTGATTTAGAATTATGGGATTTGTTTTTTGAAATAAAATTTGATATAAATAAAGCTTTAGAAGAAGCTCGTAATAATAAAATAATAGGGTCGAGTTTAGAAGCAAGTATTAATATCAATTTGGGGCCAAAATACCATACTGTAAAAGAAAAATTAGGCCAATATCTACCTCAGTTATTAATTGTATCAAAGATTAATTATACTGACAAAAAACTTACGAAATATCAAAATATAAGTGTTTCAGTTGAAAAAAGTCAAGGTAAAAAATGTAATAGATGTTGGAATTATGTTGATCAATTAATTGCCGATCGATGCCTAAGATGTGACAACATAATAAAAGGAAATAAATAAATTATTTCCTTTTTTTATCTGTTATAGAATTCAACAATTAATGATTCGTTAATATCAGCATGAAGTTCAGTTCTTTCAGGCATTCTTAGATAAGTACCAGTCATTTTTTTAGCATCAAATTCAATATAAGCCGGTCTTGCTACAGTATTTTCAATAGCTTGCTTGATAGCCGGGTGATTTAATGATTTTTCTTTTAATGTAATAATAGATCCCGGTTTGACGATAAATGATGGAATGTCAACAGGTGTACCATCAACAATAACATGCCCATGGTTAACGATTTGTCTAGCTCCTCGTCTAGTATTAGCTAAACCCATTCGATAAACTACATTATCTAGTCTACTTTCAAGTAATTTTAAGAAATTTTCACCTACAATACCTGACATTTTGGCTGCTTTATGAAAAGTTTTAGCAAATTGTTTTTCAGTTAAACCATAAGTAAATCTTAATTTTTGTTTTTCTTGTAATTGAAGTCCATATTCACTAGATTTCTTTTTGCGACTCAAACCATGTTGACCTGGAGCATATGGTTTTCTTGCTAATTCTTTGCCATTTTCTAAAGTACTAAAACCTAAACGACGGGATTTTTTATAGGTTGGTCCAGTATATCTTGACATCTTTTTCTCCTTTCTTTGTTATAAAAGGATTGGCTTTAATATTACAGTAGGGTGTTTATTATCTCTTTCCCTTAGGCAGTTAAGTTACTTAAGTTATTTCAAATAAACACATTACTAAATAGATAAAGTCTCTGCCTTAAATAAGCATATGTATTATATATTAATTATATAGGTTTTGTCAAATATTATTAAAATTGCTTTCTTTTTAATTCATGATATTCATTAAAAAAATACTCATCAGTCATTCCGGCAATATAATCAATAATTTTTCTAACATTAGATGTATTTTTATTATATTCTAAACTTAATTTATTTAAAAAATTAAGATAAATATTTTTATCACTAATATTATTTTCTACAAAATATAAATTATTATTAAATACTAAATTAAACATTTTTTCATATTCAATTAATTTTTCTTCAGTATTAGCTTTAGTATAAATATTATTATAATTAAAGGCTTTTAAATCTTTAATAGCATTATAAGTTTTATCACTAAGTTTTAAAAAAGGCTTATCAATACTATTTTGAATAACATCTAATATGATAGTGTTAATAATATTTTTATTAGAGTTACCAATAATATTAGTAATTTCTTCAGGCAGATCTTTAATATCAAACATATTTATTTCTACGGCATCTTCAATATCGCGACCTAAGTAAGCAATTATATCACTAATTCTTACTACACAAGCTTCAAGTGTCATTGGTACTAGTTTTTTAACATAGTCTTTATCGGTATAACAAGTCTTGTAATCATTTAAAAATTCATCCGGGCTTTTTGATTTAGGATAATACTCATTTTGAACAAACTCACCATTATGACATAATATTCCATCTAATACTTGCATAGTCAAATTAATATCTTCTAAAACAGTAACATTTCTTATACTTTGAACATTATGCATAAAATTACCTTCACCATGCTCATTACTTAACTTATTTAAAAATTCTTCCCCAAGATGTCCTAAAGGGGGATGACCTAAATCATGTCCTAAAGCTATAGCTTCAATTAAATCTTCATTAAGTGATAAAGCTCTCCCAATTGTTCGGCCGATCTTGCTAACTAACTGAACATGAACCATTCTTTTTGATATATGATCATTATTAACAAAAGTATATACTTGCGTTTTATTCATATACCGCGTATAAGCCTTAGTATGGATAATCCGGTCAATATCTCGAAAATAATTCGGCCTAATATCAGGAACGAAATTCTTTAATCTAATAGCATCTTTGTCAAAAGCAGCATATTTACTAAAAAGGCTTTCTCTTTTTAACATAATTCCTTTGACATCCATATTAATTTCCTCCTAAGATATATTTATAATAATTATTTTCTAAGATATTTTTGGATACAACATATTTATTGTAAACAACATTATTTATATTATCGATATATTCATTAGTTACATTATCTTTAAAAGGAGTAAATGTTTTTTTAGTGGCATTATATTTACCATATTCTGTAATCCAACTTCGGTCGTTAAAAATAACTAAACCTTCTGATGAAGATAAAATATCTCTTCCAATTAATAACCTTGAATCAAAATTTACTCCAAATAGATTTAATACGGTGGGAACAATATCAATACTTTGAGCATATTTATTTATTTCAATTGGCTTTTTCATTTGATTATTCCAAATAATTAAATGATTCTTATGAATGTCTAATTTTTGATCTTCAATATTCATAATTTCTTTCATCTCTGCAACACTTAGACCATAAGGATAATGATCTGAAGAAAGAACAATAACGGTATTATCTAAAATATTCTTTTCAGCTAATTTATTAATTAATAATTCTAAAGCTCTATCTAATTCGATTTGCGAAGCGATGTAAGCTTTTATTGCTGTGCTGTATTCTAAATCTTGGACTAAAGCTTTATTTTTATAAGCCATACTATTTCCTCCAAAATTATATTCTAGATGGCCACTTATCGTCATGTAATAAGTCATAAAAGATGGATTATTACTATATAAATCAAAAGTAGCTTCAATCATTTCAATATCACTTTGAGGCCATTTTTTACAATTTATTTTATTTTGGAGTCCATTGCCACAGCCCATAAAATCATATCCCATATTAGGATGTGATAAATGACGATTATAATACTTATAATGACCATTGTGATAACCTTTTGTGACATATCCGAGTGATTTAAAAATATTACCATAAGTATAAGGTAAATAATTATTACTAGATCTAGATAGACTCCAAACACTTTCTTTAGGAAGTAAACCAGTTAAAGTAACATATTCACCATCACTAGTACTTACAAAATAAACTGGAGTATAAAAATTATTAAATTTAAAACCATTATTTACTAATTTATATAATGTCGGGGTTAAATTTTGATCAACGGCAATGGGGCTAAAAGCCTCAGCTGTCAAGACTATTAAATTCATCCCTTTAAACATTCCTGTATATTCATTTTTTTCTGATGCAAGAGTATTTTTAAAATAAATATGGGTATTTTTTATTGTTTCATTGGTTTCGGATGCAATTAAAGAATCAAAATCAATATCCAATATATTATACTCAATTTCTTTAATAACCGTTTTTTTATTATTTTTAGTTTGCTTAGAATCAATTATATTTTCTTCAAAACCAATTAAAGCTCTTTTTACATCAAGTTTCATTGTTGTCGTAAGACCTAAAATTTGCGATGTTTGAATCGGGGCATGCTTATCATAATATACTGCCTTTGCTGAATAAATTGATTTGGAATCGAAATTTAAAGCCAAGATACAGACTAAATAGGAAATTAGTAAAATTCCCATTTTAAAAGCAATTTCTTTTAAATTAAAATTGAAGATAAACATTTTTTTATTAATAAAATAAATTAAAATATTAGGTAATAAAAATAATAAAATGGCTCCTATATTATTTAAAACAATTGTTATTATTTGACCATAAAATTCAAAAACTTGCCCCCCATTAAAGATTGAATATATCGATATAACATTACCATAAAAAAGATAATTAATATATTGAGCGGGAAATATTATAGTTAAAAAAATTATAATTCCAATCAATATTAATTTATTTATTTTATGAGAAAAAAGGTTAGTAATTAAATCAATAAATACACTTGTTAGAAATGAAAAAATAATAATGAATATTATACTCTTTATTTCAAAAGTCTTAAACACAAATAAATGATAAATAAATTCTAAATACAAAAGAATTAAAAAAATCAAGGATATTTTTTTACACTTCATATTTTCACCCTCAATTATATTATACCATGTTTTAAAACTATTAAAAATAAAAAAATATAAACTATCATATATTTGTAAATTATAAAACTATTCACTTAAATAAATACATCATAGTGTATATTGAAAGGAGGAAGATATGAATAATAATAAATCTAATAATTTTAGACATCATGAAAGAAAATGTATTTTAAGACTGCCAATTTGTGTTAATAAGTGTCATTGCCCAAAATGTCGTAAGAAAAAATGTGCTTTAAGACTTCCAGTTTGTATTGAATGTCCCGGTTCTTTTGGACCAGAAAATTTTCAAGATAATCTAGATATTATATAAAGGGTTAATAATAAATTAATTTTATAGAAAGGAGGAAGAATGAATAATAATAGTTGTAACTGCTCAAAATGCCATAAGAAAAAGTGTTTTTTAAGATTTTCTAGATGTAATAATAAATGTTGTTCACTATGTCCCACATGTCCTCCAGGACCACCGGGACCACCAGGTCCTCCAGGACCACCAGGTGAATTGGGAACAAATATAGGCTGTTCATGCTTTGCTCAAATGAAAAATATAATTAAGCAGATTATAGATACTTTTCCCACATCAAATATTAAAGTGAATTTTGAAAATGGTGGCTCAATGAGCGGTAGACCAAATTCAATAATAGAGGGTTCATATTTTGTCTTGAATAATGCCGCTGGTAATATAACTAATAGAATAAGTATTTGTAAAATAACTACAATAAGTCTTACCGGTACAAACACCTTTACTGGTTTTACTTTTTTACCAGCACCTGATCCTTTACCAGTTGGATGTGATGCTCAATGTGAACTAGAAGCAAGAAATATTTTACAAAGTTTTGTTGGAACTACTACAAATGTTAATGTTAGATCTGGAGGTACAGATACCGGAAATAAACCTGTTACATCAACTGCTTTTGGCATCGCAATTTTAAATAATGAAATAGTTGTCTCAACTTGTCATATTGAAGATATAAGATAGCATTTAATAATTCATTTAACTTCTTTATATATAAAACTCTTTCTAAAAAGATATTATTTAAATAATATCTTTTTTAAATAAAAAGAATTATGAATTATAATTCTTTTCAAAAAAGGTTATTATTTGATAAATAATAAAAGATATAATTAATATTAAAATAATTCCTGACATAACTAATGTTAAATTAAAAACTTGGGTGCCATATAAAATTAAATATCCGATTCCGGCTTTGCTAACTAAAAATTCTCCCATAATTACTCCTATTAAGGACATTGAAATATTAAGTTTTAAACTTGAAATTATTACTTCAATGTTATGAGGGATTACTAATTTAGTTAAGATTTGATAATTTGTAGCTTTAAAAGATCGGAATAATTTTATTTTATAAGGATCAGTATTTATAAGTCCATTGTAAATTGAAATAAGAGTAACAATCGTATTTATTAATAAACTCATTACTATAATGGATTTAATATTTGCTCCTAACCAGATTATTAATAAAGGTCCTAAAGATATTTTGGGTAAACTATTAAGCATTGTTAAAAAAGGATCAAATATTTTTTTTAAAATAGGAATGGAATAAAATAAGACAGCAAAACTAAAACCAATTAATGAACCAAGGGCAAAAGAAATAAATATTTCTTTGAGGGTTACATAAATATGAATCCATAAATTATTGGCTAAATATAATTCATATAAGCATTTTATTATTTTTGAGGGACTTGAAAAAATAAAACTATTAATTATATTATTTTTACTTAGTATTTCCCAAATCATGATAAATGATATAGTAATTATGATTTGAGTTACTAAAATAATAATTTTTTCCCGTTTTAATTTCTTTATAATTTTTTTTTGATTATGTGATGTTTTTATCTAAATCACCCCATATTAATTCATAATAGTAAACAAAAAGTTTGTCTTTTCTATTCTCTGATGGTGTTTTTTTATTTTCGAGATTGATATTATAAATATTTTTAATTTTTCCAGGTCTTTTAGATAAAACAACTATGCGATCACACATTGATATACATTCGGCAATATCATGACTGATTAAAATCGTTGTTACCTGGGTACTTTTTATTAAATTAAAAATATCATCAGTTATACTTAATCTAGTAACATAATCAAGGGCAGATAAAGGTTCATCAAGTAAAATAATATCAGGTTTGGTTGCAAGCGTTCTAACTAAAGCAACTCGCTGTCTCATTCCTCCCGATAAATTATTAGGATTGGCTTTTAAAAAGGCGGCTAATCCAAAATCAGTTAATAATTTTTTTACATAAGCAATATTATCAGGGGTCTTTTGATGCTTAATCTCTAAACCTAAGCAAGCATTATCTACCACATTGAGCCAAGGCAGTAAAGCATCACTTTGAAGCATATAACTAAAATTATAGTTATTGGTTATTATTTCTCCCGAGGTTTTATTTTCTATTCCCGACATAATGCTTAAAAAGGTACTTTTACCACAACCAGATGATCCCACTATTCCGATTATTTCATTTTTAAAAATGTTTAAAGAAATATCTTCAAGGGCCGATATTTCTCCATTAATAGTATAATAATTTTTAGAAAGATTTTTTATTTCTAATATCTTATTCATTGATAATTAAATCTTTGAATGGAACATAAGATTTTATAAATCCGCTATCAATCATCATATCTTCTAAATTTTTAAACATTTTTTCGGTTATAGTAGTATCCTTTAACCATGAATCAGCTTCTTTATAACGGTTTACAATTTTAACTAACTCATTTAAAGACGTATCAGGGAATTGCTTAATAATAGTTTTAGCTATATCTTCACTTTTATTATTATGGGTAAAATCTAAGCCTTTATTTAAAGCAATTCTAAAGTTATTAATATCATCAATATTATTATTTATATAACTTTTTTTAGCATTAAAAGCTGTATAAGGTACTTCTCCTGAGTGTTTTCCAACGCTTGCTACAACATATCCATAACCCATGTTTTCAATTTTTGTAGCATTGGGTTCAAATAAGTTGACGAAATCTCCTTCACCACTTAGAAAGGCGCTTGTTAAATTAGCAAAGTCAACACTGTCATTTACTTTTACATTTTCTATTTTAGCATTTTTAATAGCATTGATAAAATTAATAATGGGCATTCCTCCAGCTCTTCCGGCTATAACTTCTTTATTTTCTAAATCTTGCATTGTAAAGTTTTCTATTTTACTTCTTGAAATAATAAATTGACCATCTCTTTTAGTTAAACCAGCAAAAGTCGTAACATAATCTTTTTTACCCTCGTTGTAAACATATATTGTGGCTTCAGGTCCACAAAAACCTATTTCCACATCTCCCGATAATACCGCTGCTGTAACATTATTAGCACCACTAGTTAAAATTAAGTCAATATTTAGTCCTCTTTCTTCAAAGTAGCCCTTTTCGATAGCAACATATAATGGGGTATAAAAGGGACTGTGAGTCACTTCAGAAACTTTAATAGTTTTAAGTTTTCCTTCCTCATCGTTTTTCTGAGAAAAAATAATAGCTAAAGTAATAACAAGTGCTAAAAAAACAATAATTGCGTAGATAATTATTCTTTTCATTTTAAATCCTCCTTAATTCATTTTTAGTATATGTATTATGCTATTTCTTTGTGAATTAGTGTTGATATAATTATATTTATTTGTTATAATTCTTATTAGAATAAGGAGGGCTGTAAGATGATAAATTTAGTTGAAGAATTCAATAAAAGCCTACAAAAAATTATTGATGATATTTTAAATAAAAAAAATGAAAATGAAAATCTTTTAACTAATATTAATAAAAAAATAACTGAAAAAGTTGATGAAGCAAAACTTTATAAAAATGAAGTACATGATGCTAAAAATCAAATTAGCAGTTTAGAAGAAGAAATAAAAGTTTTAAAGTTTGATTTAACCGAATTAAATGAAAAATTTGGTAAAAAGAATTTAACTGCAATAATTGAAGCGGGTAATACCGAAATAAATTCAAAAATTTCTGAAAAACAAGATGAGATTACTCAGCATCGTAAAAAGATATCTGAACTTACAGAAAAAGCTCGTAGTATTAAAGATTTATTAATTAATCTTAAAAAAGATAAAATATTAAAAGAAGAAAAATTATCTAACTATATTAAGATATATAATTATTATAATGGCTCATTAACAAAAATAATCGATTATGCTATTAATAATCCCGATAACTTAAATATTAGAGACATTAGTTATAATTATTTGAAAAATAAATCAAGTAACGGAGAACCTGTATCTGAAGTTTTTGAAGAAATTGAATCGATAGATAAAGATCTTAATAATGAGAAAGAAATAGAACTTAAGCAAGAAGATTCAATTGATAATGATGAATTTTTAGAAAAATTAAAAAAGGCGGCTTTTGAATTAGAAGAGTTAGAAAAAACGATTGATTTAAATTATCAAGATGTAATTGATAAGAATATTGATGAAGATGCAGCTAAGAAAGAAATAATGCCAGATGAAATTCAAAATGAAGAAATAGCCTCAGAAGAATTAACTCCTGTATTTGAAGAAGTCGAAGAAATCAAGGAAAATAAATCCCAATCAGTATTAGAGGAAGGAAAAAGGGCTGAAATAAAAGAAAAACCGCAAGAAACCAATCCAATAAGTAACCGAGTCAATGTTTTAGATGCTAATATCGATGAAAATGAAATAAATGAAATCAAAATACCTGATATATTTGGTAATAACATAATTTCTGAAGCTGAATTAAATGAAGGAACTTTAAGCATAAATGATTTTTTTAAAAAATATGCTCTCGATTTTGATCGCTTTGATAGTATAAAACAAGAAGAACTAAATAGTGCCTTTTCTTTAGAAAAGTTCGAAAAAATTATTAAAGTGTTATCTAATAATAAAATTGATCTAAATAATATCTATAATGCTAGCAAGATTTTTACTAAAATGGAACCAGAAGAATTAGAAAAAATTATTAGTAAACTTTTACTTTCGGGACAAACTACTACTAATATTGGATATGTATTAGATTCGCTTCCCTTAATAAGTAGCGATAGATTAAATGATGTTATTGCATCATATGGACCTAATATTGGAGATATAAATATTACCGATTTAATTATTAAGGCTAAAAAGGAGTGAGTAATATATAATGGACTATTTATTAGATTTGGGTTTTAATAAAACTGAAATTGATAACCTAAATAATACTTTAAAACCAGAAGTTATAAATAATCTTTCCTTATTTCCAAAATTAGTAGCAATTAACTATCAAATGTTAAAAGATATTGGTATAAGTAATATAAAAGAAGTATTTATTAAGCATGCAAACATGTTCTTAATTAATCCCAATCGTTTTAAAGCAATATTTGCTAAATATGATCAGGCAGATTTAATAAGATGTATTGAAAAAAATGCTGATATTGTTGATAAATTATAAGAGTTAAATATAGCTCTTATTTTTTTGTTAAATAGGTGTATATAGTTTACAGCTTTTGCTCATAAAGTTTACTTAATGTGCTATACTATAATATATAGTAGGTGGTAATTCATGAAGAAGTATTTAGTAGCAATAATATTTGGAATGTCATTTTTTATTGCTATTAATGTCAATGCTGAAGATGGAAGAGTTAATTCAACTAATGGAATAAATATTAGGAAAGAGCCATCTACTAGTTCTCCAATATTAAAATCAATATCTAATAATGTTATTTTTTTTATCTCAAACAAAAATGCTGGTACAGGTAATGGTTGTGATGATAATTGGTATTATATTTATTATGCTGGTACTTATGGATATGTATGTTCTACATATGTGACTTTAGTTCCAAGTGAAATAACATCAACATCATATGGAAGACCTTGGACGACTCCAAAAAAAGCGATAATGGGAGGAGCAGATAAAATTGGTAGTGATTATATATCAAAAGGCCAATTTACTTCGTATTTAAAAAAATTTAATGTTAATCCAAAAGCACATTCTGGTGTTTACAATCATCAATATATGGCAAATTTAAGAGCTCCAACTGCCGAATCAAGAAGAAATTATAATTCTTTAGCAAGTGCCGGATTGTTAAATCGAGTATACAATTTTGTTATTCCGGAATTTGAACATATGGAAACATCAACATATAATTCAAGTATGTGGAATACGGAAAGACAAACTGCTGATATCCAAGAAGAATCATTTGAAAATTCCATTGCTTCTTTTAGCGAAGATTATAAACCATATTTAAGATACTTACATACTAAGTATCCCTTATGGACTTTTACTCCTTTAAAAACA
>CAZZNR010000021.1:0-10440 GCA_964655835.1 uncultured Muribaculaceae bacterium
CTATTAAAAAATTTGATGTTAGTAATAGCATAGATTATAATACTTTAACAGAAACCGATTATAATATAATGTATGAAAATATAATGAAAAATGAAGGATTTAAAAAAATTCAGTCAATTACGGAATTATTTTGGTTCAGTAACAAAAACAAAATTGTTAATAATACATTATGTTCTCAAGCTTACAATTGTCAAGAAGGATTAAACGGTATGTCAGATTGTAATTACTTAGATACTAATGATGGTATTGAAAAAACTGTTCAATGTCCATCAGAGAATCATATCGATTCTTAAATAAATATCAGTAATATGAAAGGCACTTTAGTGCCTTTTAAAATGGCTAAAAAAATAAACTTTGTAAAAAAAAGTAAAATTAGCACTCATATATTGACAAGTGCTAAATATAATAATATAATAGATTTAGCACTTTTGAAAAAGAGTGCTAAATTAAAGGAAAGTGATTTTATGAATTCTCGCCAAGAAGAACTTTTGAAATTAATTATTGAGATTTTTATTAAAACGGTTAAACCAGTTGGTAGTAAATCTTTAGTAAAAAAAATGAAATGTTCTAGTGCTACAATTAGAAATGATATGGCTTATTTAGAATCCTTAGATTATTTAGAAAAAACCCATACTTCGAGTGGAAGAGTCCCTAGTGAAAAAGGTTATAAATATTATGTTGATTATTTAATGAAACCAAAAGAAATAACAGGGGATGATGTTCTTAAATTACAAACAATTTTAAATAATAAAGAATTAGTTGTAAGCGATGCCATTTTAAAATGTATGGAAATTGTTAGTGAAATAACTAATTATACTAGTGTAGTACTTGGTAAAGATAGTTCTAATCAATTCCTTAAACAAGTTAGTATTATTCCCATTGATGATAATAAAGTAGTTGCGGTTGTTGTTACTAATACTGGTCATGTTGAAAATAAACAAACCTTAATACCTAATAATATCAGCGTTAGTGAAATAGTTAAATCTTGTGAAATCATTAATAAAAATTTAATTGGGACAAAATTATCAGAAGTTAGTGCAAAATTAGAATATGAAGTAAAACCTATCATTGCCACTAAAATAAAACAATATGAAGAAGTATTATATTTCTTTCAATCAGCTTTTAATGATTTTACCGTTAAACAAAGTGATATTTTTTTCTCTGGTAAAACTAATATATTAAAGCAACCAGAATATAATGAACCTAGTAAAATTAAAGGGATTATTAGTAAATTAGAAAATGTTGATTTAGTAAAAAGAATAGAAACCGATGATGAGGGAATAAATATTTATATTGGTGAAGAAAATCAATTTGATGATAATGTTACCATAGTTAAAACTAGTTATAAAATTAATGATGAAGAAGGAACGATGGCTATTATTGGACCTAAAAGAATGGAATATGATAAAGTGGTTATGCTACTTAATTATATAAAAAACTACTTAGAAAGGGATAAGGAATGAAAGAGGAAAATAAAAAAGAAAAAGTAAATAAAGAAAAAAACGAAGAGAAATTAATTAAAAAAGTTAATATTTTAAAAAATGAATTAGAACTGGAAAAAGAAAAAGTTTTAAGAACTCAAGCTGATATGTTTAATTATCGCAAGAGAAAAGATGAAGAAGTAGCTAATTTATTTAAATATGCCAATGAGAATTTAATTTTAACTTTATTACCAATTGTTGATAATTTTGAAAGAGCTATTAAATTAGATGATAATGATTTATCCGATGAGTTATCAAAATTCTTAAACGGTTTTAAAATGATTTATAGTAATTTGATTGCAATTTTAAATCAAAATGAAGTAGTAGAAATAAATGCTCAAGGTTTAGAATTTGATCCTAACTTACATCAAGCGATTGTTACGGAAAAAGATGAAAATAAACCAGCCGGCGTTATTTTGGAGGTCCTCCAAAAAGGATATAAATATAAAGATAAAGTAATAAGACCAGCCATGGTCAAAGTAAATGAATAGGAGAGTGAATAAAAATGGCAAAAATTATAGGAATTGATTTAGGTACTACCAATAGTGCAGTATCAGTAGTAGAAGGTGGAGAAGCAAAAATTATTGTTACTCCCGAAGGAGACCGAATAACTCCATCCGTGGTTTCTTCTAAAAACGGAGAAGAACTAGTTGGGATTACTGCTAAGAGACAAGCAGTAACTAATCCTGATAATACTATATCTTCAATTAAGAGATTGATGGGTACTAATAAGAAAGTAAAAATGGATGGTAAAGAATATACCCCGGAAGAAATTAGTGCCAAAATTTTAATGAAATTAAAGAAAGATGCGGAAGACTATTTAGGTGAAAAGGTAACTAAAGCAGTTATTACTGTTCCAGCATACTTTAATGATGCTCAAAGACAAGCAACTAAAAATGCTGGTAAAATAGCTGGTTTAGAAGTGGAAAGAATTATTAATGAACCAACCGCTGCTTCTTTAGCTTATGGTCTTGATAAACAAGAAAAGAATCAAACGATCTTAGTTTATGACCTAGGGGGCGGTACCTTTGATGTATCTATTCTTGAATTAGGTGACGGGGTATTTGAAGTAAAAGCAACGGCTGGTAATAATAAACTTGGTGGTGATGATTTTGACATTCGTATTATGGATTATTTAGTAGCTGAATTTAAAAAAGAACATGGGATTGATTTAGCCAAAGATAAAATGGCGATGCAAAGAGTAAAAGATGCCGCTGAAAAAGCTAAAAAAGATTTAAGTGGGGTAGCAACAACCAATATAAATTTACCATTCTTAAGTCAAACTAGTGATGGACCAGTTCATATGGATTTAAATTTAACTAAAGCTAAATTTGAAGATTTAAATAGAGATTTATTTGATTCAACCCTTGTTGAAGTTAAGAAAACTTTAAAAGATGCTAAATTAAAAGCATCTGATATTAATGAAGTAATTTTAGTAGGTGGATCAACTCGAATTCCTTATATTCAAGAATTAGTTAAAAAAGAATTAGGTAAGGAACCTAATAAATCAGTTAACCCTGATGAAGTAGTAGCAATGGGAGCTGCCATTCAAGGTGGGGTATTAGCTGGAGATATTAATGATTTGGTTTTATTAGATGTTACGCCATTATCACTAGGGATTGAAACTTTAGGTGATGTAATGACGGTTTTAATTGAAAGAAATACTACTATTCCAACAAGTAAAAGTCAAGTTTTCTCAACTGCTGCCAATAATCAACCGGCCGTAGATATTCATGTTCTTCAAGGGGAAAGACCTATGGCAGCTGATAATAAAACTCTAGGTAGATTCCAATTGGGAAATATTCCTCCAGCTCCAAGAGGAGTTCCGCAAATCGAAGTTACTTTTGATATTGATGCTAATGGAATTGTTAATGTTAAGGCTAAAGATTTAGGTACTAATAAAGAACAATCAATTACCATAACTGCAAGTACTAATTTAACTGATGAAGAAATTGATAAAATGATGAAAGAAGCTGAAGCTAATAAAGAAGCTGATGAAAAAAGAAAACAAGAAGCTGATGCTCGTAATGAAGCTGATAGCGCTATCTTCCAAACCGAAAAAGCTATTAAAGATTTAGGCGATAAAGTAGCTGAAGAAGATAAAAAAGAAGCTGAAGAAAAAATTGAAGCAGTTAAAAAAGCTTTAGAGGGTAAGGATATTGATGATATCAAAAAAGCAACTGAAGAATTAAACGAAAAAGCGATGGCTTTAGCTACAAAAGTATATGAAGAAGCTGCTAAAGAAGCTCAAGCAAATCAAGCAACTGAAAATCAAGATAATGAACCTGATGAAGATCAAAAAGACAAGGTTGAAGAAGCTGAATTTGTTGAAGAAGAAACAAAATAAAGAGTTCTAGAAAACCTAGAACTTTTTAATAGAAAGAGTTAAATATGAACTACCAAAATCGAAATGAAATAGAAGAAAAATATAAATGGGATTTAACCAAAAGATATAAAAATGATGAAGCATGGGAAAAAGATTTTCAAAAAATAAAAAATTCGATCAATAAAATATTAACTTTTAAAAATAAAGTTTTAGAAAGTGAAAAAAATTTGTTTGCGGCTTTAGAAATAAAGTTTGAAACAAAATGCAATTTAGAAAAGCTTTATTGTTATGCTAATTGTAAACATGATGAAGATGTCGAAAATAATAAATATGCTTTAATGTTAAATAAAATAATATCTTTATCATATGAATTTTCTGAAAAAGAAGCTTATTTAATTCCTGAAATATTAAAAGGAAGTAAAACCTTATTAAAAAAATATCTTGATTCCAAGTTATTAAAAAAATATGAGTTTTATTTAACTAATTTAATAAGAGAAAAAGAACATTATTTAAATGAAAAAGAAGAACAAATCGTTTCTAAATTAACCTCAACTAGATCAGTATATGAAAATATTAGTAATGTCTTAACTAATTCGGTTATTGATTATGGAAAAGTAACTGTTGATGGTCATAAAATGGAATTATTAAATAGTAATTATCGGCAAATAATTACTAACCAAAATCGTAAGACAAGAAAAGAAGCCTTTTTAAAATTAACTACTAATTTAAAAAAATATGAAAATATTTATGGGATGAATTTAATTGCTAGTATGAAACAAGCTAAAAGTTTATCTGAAATTTATAAATATAAATCAGTACTTGAGATGGATTTATTTCTTTCAAATATACCTGATAAAGTAGTTAGTAACTTATACGAAGTAATTGAAAAAAGATTAGATGTCTATCAAGATTATTTTAAAATGATTAAAAAGAACCTTAAACTTAAAGAATTAGAATATTATGATAAAGAAGCTCAGTTAATCTCAACTGATCAGAAATTTTCAATTGAAGAAACAAAAGCAATCCTTTTAAAATCATTAGAAGTATTAGGAAAGGATTATACTAAGTTATTAAAAAAAGCTTTTGACGATCGCTGGATTGATTTTGGTTGCTATAAAGGAAAAACATCTTTAATATATTCGATCTGTAATTATGGTGATAATCCTTTAGTGTTAACTAATTATTTAGGTAAATTTAATGATATAAGTACACTTGCTCATGAACTAGGTCATGCCCTTCATTCTTATTTAAGTATGGAAAGGCCATATCATGAATTTTATCATGATATTTTAACTGCTGAAGTAGCATCTCTTACCAATGAAATACTATTTTCTAATTATATTATTAATAATAGTGATGATAAAGATTTAAAATTAACTGCTATTTATAACATTCTTCATATTATCCAAAATAATTTATATGATGCTTGTTTAGAAGGTAAACTAGAAAATGAAGTATATGATTTATTAGAAAAAGGTAATGAAGTTAATACTGCAATGTTAAATGAAATGATCTATAAGTTTCGAAAAGAATATTATGGAGATTCGGTTAAAATTAATGATAACGTAAGTCTAATGTGGATAAGAAGAATGCATTATTTCCGTCCTTATTATTTATTTAAATATGCAACCGGTATATCTAGTGCTATTTATATATCTAAAAAGATCCTAAATAATGAAGATAATATGAAAGAAAAATATCAAGATTTTTTAAAAAAAGGTGGATCAAATTATCCAACTGAACTTCTTAAAGAAATGGGCGTTGATTTAACTAAACCAGAAGTAATAAATGAAGCTATTAATTATATGGAATATTTAATTGATAAATATAATAAGATAAGCGAGGAATAAAATGGCTAAAAAAGATTATTATGATATATTAGGAGTAAGTAAAAATGCAAGTGATGCCGAAATAAAAAGTGCTTTTCGTAAAAAGGCTAAAGAGTATCATCCTGATGTAAATAAAGAAGCTGGAGCGGCTGATAAATTTAAAGAAATTGGTGAGGCTTACTCCGTTTTAGGAGATGCTAATAAACGGCAAAAATATGATCAATTTGGACATAGTGCTTTTGAAAATAATTCGGGTCCAGGTGGTTTTGGCGGTTTTTCTGGTGGTTTTGGGGGCTTTGATTTTGATGATTTTGATTTAGGAAGTATCTTTGAACAGTTTATGGGAGGAGGTTTTTCTTCGCGAAGAAGTAGTGCTAATCGACCAACTAAAGGGGAAGACTATCTTATAAAAATTAATTTAACTTTTGAAGAAGCCGTATATGGTAGCGAAAAAACTTTTGAAATTAATGTTAATGAAACATGCTCATCATGTGATGGTGAAGGAGGCCATGATAAACAAACTTGTTCTCATTGTAATGGTAAAGGCCGCGTTATTACTGAACAAAGAACTATTTTAGGAATGATGCAAACCGAATCGACTTGTCCTTATTGTAAAGGTAGTGGATCTAGTTTTAAAAACGTTTGTAATACTTGTAAAGGTAAACAAACTATTAAAAAATCCCAAAATATTAATTTGCGAATTCCTAAAGGAATTGATAACGGGGATCAAATGCGAATGTCAGGTAAGGGTTCAGCCGGGACTAATGGGGGACCGAATGGTGATATTTATATTAATTTTACCGTTAAAAAACATGAATTATTTCAAAGAGAAGGGAAAGATCTTTATTTAGAAGTGCCTCTTTCAGTTACAGAAGCTGTTTTAGGGGTGACTAAAAAAATACCCACCATATATAAAACGGAAAAGTTTTCGTTTCCAGCTGGAACTCAAAATAATCAAACAATTCGTATTAGGGGAAAAGGAATTGAAGACGAAAGATCTAGATCTACTGGAGATTTATATCTTATAACTAAAATAATCACTCCTATTAAATTAGATCGTCAGCAAAAAAAATTATTTAAAGATTTAGATGATACTAATTTAAAGACTGATGCGATTTTCAAGAATTTTGAAAAATATTTATAAAGCAGGTATTGATTTACTGCTTTTTTTGACAATAAAAAAGTAAATAATATATTAAATAGAGTTTTTAAATAATAAAAACATGTTATAATTAAGGAGGTGATTTATATGATTAATAATCATAAAGATAGAAGTAATAAAAAAACTCCTAAAGAGTTCTTCTTAGAATATCTACCTTTTATAATAATAATAATTTTAGTAATTATAATTAGAACTTTTATTGCTACGCCAGTTAGAGTTAATGGTACTAGTATGGAATCAACACTTCATAATGGGGAAACAATGATTTTAAATAAACTATCATTAAAGATTGGTGATATTAAGAGATGGGATATTGTTGTTATTAAAACTGATGATATTCACCTAATAAAAAGAGTAATTGGGCTTCCTAATGAAAAAATAGAATATCAAGATGGTAAACTATTTATTAATAGAAAAGAAGTAAAAGACAATTATTCGATTACTAAAACAGAAGACTTTAAAGAAATTAGTATTGGTAAAGATGAATATTTCGTTATGGGTGATAATAGATATGTATCTCAAGATAGTAGAATGATTGGGCCAATTAAAAAACAAGAAATTAGAGGTAAAACTAGTCTAATATTATTTCCTTTAAGTCGAATCGGGTTAGTAGAGTAATGAATATTTATGTAGTAAAGTCTTTTTCATTAAGATTATTATATGATGAAATAAATAAGATTATTAAAGATAGTACTAATGTTATAAGACTAAATATGGAAGAATGTTCTTTAAGTGATTTAATTACGGAATGTTCTTATTATTCTTTATTAAAAGAACATAAATATATTATTGCTAATAATTTTAAGATTAATAAAGATAATCTTAATTTGCAGGATTATATTAATAAACCAGATAAAGATACTACTTTAATTTTAATATCTGATTTAATAGATAAAAGAAGTGCTCTTTATAAAGCTTTAAAAGATAAGGCTCATATAATAGTAATAGAAAATTTACATGATATTAATAATAAAATATTAAAATATTGTCAAAAAAATAATATTGAAATTGATTACCGAGCTATAAACAAATTATTAGAAAATAATTTAAATAATTATGATTTAGTTTTAAATGAAATCGATAAAATTAGTATTATTACCAATGAAATAACAGTTGAAATAGTTGATAAATATTCTATAAAATTAATATCATCGGAAAATTTTGACTTTTGTGATGCCATTATTACTAAAGATTACAAAAGTATTAATAAACATTTAAATGATTTTATTACTTTAAAATTAGATATTCCTCCCTTTATCGGATTATTAGCAAGTCAATATCGGATAATGTATGCTATAAAGAGTTTAAATAAAACTAATGAACAAATATCTAAATTATTAGAAGTTCATCCTTACCGAATTAAATTAGCTAAAGAAAAAAGTGTTTTATATACGAGGGAAGAAATCCAAAAAAAATTATTAGATTTAACGGAACTTGATTATAATTTAAAAACCCAAAATATTGATAAATATTTATTATTAAAAATTTTTATTATAAACATTTAAAAATACCACTTTAGTGGTATTTATTTTAATAAACTGATAATTTTTTCAGTATTTTTAAAATTATATTTGGCAATTTCTTTTAATTTTTCAAGACCATATTTTTGAGCAATTAAAACACCTTGTTTGTCTACTTGTTCACTTGCTCCTTTATTCAAAAAGATATTTAAACCATTACCAAGTTTCTCCATTTCTTTAATAAAAAAATAGCGACTAATAATGGAAGCAGCTGCGACACTTAAACACTTATCTTCAGCTTTAGTGGTAAAAGTTATTTTAGTTATCTTAGCTTTTTCATTATATATATAAGTAAAATAGTTACGAGGATGACAAAACTGATCAACAACAATATATTTATATTCAAAATTATTATTATTTATTAAACGATATAAAACTTTATTATGCATTTTAGCTTTTATTTTATTTAAATTATCATTAGTATTATTATATTCTTTATTAGAAAGGATCTCAAATTCGTGAGGTATTTTATTAATTAAAGTAGGGCCAATTTTTAAAATTAAATCATCGGTTATTTTTTTGGAATCTTTTACTCCTAAATCATATAATAAATTGATATTTTCTTTACTAACATAAGCCGCTGTTACAATGACGGGACCAAAATAATCTCCCGTACCAACTTCATCTGAACCTATTGTAGATACATTTTTAAAGCGATTATCTTTTTCTTGGTCTTTTTTATCGTCCTTTTTCTTTTGATCTTGTTCTAATTCGGCTTTAATATCGCGGTTATTTAAGGAACTTTCTAAATCAATCCATATATTGGCATCAATATCAGCACTAATACCTTGAAACATAGCTTTACCTGATTCATATAAAGTTATAATAGTACCACCTTCATCGGCTTGGAAAAGAGCATATGGAGGAGTTTTTTCTCTTTTAAGATCATAATAATAATCAATCATTTTATTTTTAATATTATCGCTTACTTTAAATACTATTGTCACCATAATCACCAAAAATATCATATCATATTTTCACTAATATTTCTTTCTTTTTTATTTACTTTGATATATAATTAATAATAGGGAGTGATAATATGAATTTCATTGATATTATAATTTTAGTTGTAATTCTTTTTTCCGGATTAGCGGGATTTAGAAAAGGTGTTATAAACAGTATTGTTTTTTTAGTAGGGACAATATTAATTTTTGTTTTAGCATTTTATTTAAAAAATCCTATATCAGTACTATTATATGAACATTTACCTTTCTTTGATTTAGGAGGGAAATTCGAAGGAGTCACCGTTTTTAATATCTTAATATATGAAGGAATAAGTTATGTTATAACGATATTTGCTTTAACCATTATTTTAAGTATATTTACGAAAGTAACTGGAGTTGTTAATGGTTTAGTAAATAGTACTTTAATATTAGGTTTTCCAAGTAAAATCTTAGGAGCAGTTATTGGTTTGGTTCAAGGTTATATCATAGCGTTTATTATCGTTTTTATTTTAAGTTTAGTAAGTGGTACTTCAGGGAAAGTAAATCAAAGTGAGTATGGTAATATGTTACTTGGAAAAACACCATTATTATCACAAGTAGTAGGAGATACTTATAACTCAATATCAGAAATTTATAAAATATGCACTAAATATGAAAATGAAGATAATAAAGATGAAGCAAATTTAAAAAGTTTTGATGTTTTACTAAAATATGAAATATTAAGTATTGAATCAGCTGAAAAATTAATTGAAACCGAAAAGATTATTATTCCTGGAGCCGAGGATATAATAATAAAATATAAGGAGGATTTATGATTGCTTTAGAAACTGGCAACTTAGAAGATATTCTTACCGATGAAGTTACAATAGTTGATTATTATGCAGAATGGTGCATGCCATGTCGCATGTTGTTAGAAGAATTACAAGATTTAAAAGGAGCTAAAGTTATTAAAGTAAATACTGAATTACACCAAGATTTATCACGTTCTAAAGGGGTAATGTCAATTCCTTATGTGGAAATATATAAAAATAAAAATCTTGTAACATCATTTGTAGGATTTAAAACCAAAAATGAAATTGAAAAAATACTTAATACCATTTAAGTATTTTTATTTATTGCAATTTATAAAATAGCCATTATTGACTTTTAAGTCTTATTTTGTTAATATATCATTCATA